>NZ_JBVVQH010000007.1:275312-285662 GCF_055811115.1 Mesorhizobium sp. WSM4832
ATATTTATAAAAAAAACTTCTCCCCCCCTACCTCTCCCCCCCCTACATTTAATAAACCCCCCATTTTTTTTTTACCCCCCCCCCCCCCCCCCCCCCCCCCCCCGCGGGGGGGGCCCCCCCGGGGACGAACCAACCCCCGAACGCCCCAGGCGGCGCGTCCGGCGAGATGAGGAAGCGGACCGTCCATGTTGCGATTCCTGCTCATGCGCGTAGCGTCGGCGATACCGGTCCTCGCCATTTTGAGCCTCGTCACCTTCGCCATCATCCAGGCGCCGCCGGGCGACTATGCCGACTACATCCGCTCGCAGTTGATCAACCAGGGCGGCGCCTCGTTCGCCCAGGCCGACGCCCAGGCGCAGGCCTACCGCATCGAACACGGCCTCGATAAGCCGCTGCCCATCCAGTATCTCAACTGGATCGGCGGCATCGTCACCCGCGGCGATTTCGGCTACAGCCTCTATTACAACAAGCCGGTGGCCGATGTGGTGGGCGAACGCCTGCCGCGCACGCTGCTGCTGGCGCTGGTCTGCCACCTGCTCGCCTCGGTGCTGGGCATTACCTTCGGCATCTGGGCGGCGACAAGGCAGTATAGCTGGATCGACTCGACGCTCTCGGCCATCTCCTTCCTCGGCATGACGGTGCCGCGCTTCCTGATGGCGCTGATCATCGTCTATCTCCTGGTCTTCCAGTTCAACGTGTCGGAGATCGGCTCATTCTTCTCGCCGCAATATGGCGGCGCGCCGTGGTCGTGGGCAAAGTTCGTCGACCTGGTCAAGCATGTCTGGCCGGTGGTGGCGATCGCCACCTTCGGCGGCCTCGCCTACAACATGCGTGTCATGCGCGGCAATCTGCTCGACACGCTCAACGCCCAATATGTCGAGACGGCCAAGGCCAAAGGCCTGCCCGGCGGCGCTGTCGTCATGCGCCATGCCGTGCCCAACGCGCTGCATCCTTTGATCATGTATCAGGGCGTGGTGCTGCCCTACATGCTCACCGGCGAGATCGAGACGGCGATCATCTTCGCGCTGCCGACCGTCGGCCCGGCGATCGTCGGCTCGATGGCGGTCGGCGATGTCTATGTCACCGCTACCTTCATGATGGTGCTCTCGGCGACGCTGATCGTCGGCAACATCGTCGCCGACATGTTGCTGGTCCTGCTCGATCCGCGCGTCCGTCAGTTCGGGGAGCGCTAGATGCTTGCGCGCGATCCCTCTCCGCCGCCATTGCCGCCCGAGGCAGCGACGATCGCCCCGGTACACGGCAACGAAAGCTATATCGCGCTGGTCTGGCGCCGGCTGAAGCGCTCCTGGACCGGCATGACCGGGCTCTTCCTGGTCGTGCTGCTGCTGATCATGGCTGTCTTCGCGGATTTCCTCGCGCCCTCGGATCCGAAGGCGACCGATGTCGCCTTTGCGCCGCCGGAACTGCCTTCCTTCCATGACAAGGACGGCAATTTCACCCTGCGGCCGAGGGTCTATGCGCTGGCCGATTCTGCCGACCTCGATCCGGTCACCTTCCAGCCGATCGTCGGTCCCGACTACGATCATCCGCGCCTGCTCGGCTTCTTCGTCGAAGGCGCGCCCTACAAGCTCTTCGGGCTGATCCCGGCGGACCGGCATCTCTTCGCCTCGATGGACGGCCAGCCGGTGCATTTGCTTGGCACCGACAAGTTCGGCCGCGATGTGCTGTCGCGCGCCATCCACGGATCGCGCGTCTCGCTGATGATCGCGCTGACCGTCGTCTTCATCATCACCGTCATCGGCACCACAGTCGGCATGGTATCTGGCTATTTCGGCGGCAAGTTCGATGTCTGGATGCAGCGCTTCGTCGAGCTGGTGCTCGCCTTCCCGCAACTGCCGCTCTACCTGGCGCTGACGACGCTGATCCCGGTCACCGCGCCAACCAACGTCTTCCTCGGCTTCGTCATCATCGTCATGTCGGCGCTCGGCTGGGCGCAGATGTCGCGCGAAGTGCGCGGCAAGACGCTGGCGCTGGCGCGCATCGACTATGTCCGCGCGGCCATGGCGGTCGGCGCCACCGACCGCCGCATCATCATGCAGCACATCTTTCCCAACGTGATGAGCCATGTGATCGTGGCGGTGACGATCGCGATCCCGACGGTGGTGCTGCTCGAAGCCTTTCTCGGCTTCCTCGGCTTCGCGGTGAAGCCGCCGCTGATCTCGTGGGGGCTGATGCTGCAGGACACCGCGACCTACTCCGTCATCGGCACCTATCCGTGGATCCTGTCGCCGGTCGGCTTCGTGCTGGTCACCGTCTTTGCCTTCAACGCGCTGGGCGACGGCCTGCGCGATGCCGTCGATCCGTACTGAGGTGGCCGGGATGACGACGATCGCGCTCGCACAATCCTTCGCACCAGCCGTCCGGCTCGACCATGCCGGACGCCACGACCAGCCGATCATCGATGCCCGCAACGTCGAGGTCGCCTTCAAGGTCGAGCACGGCACCGTCGAGGCGGTGAAGGATGTCTCGTTCCAGCTCTATCGCGGCGAGACGATCGCCATCGTCGGCGAGTCCGGGTCCGGCAAGTCGGTGACGGCGCGCACCGTCATGGGACTGCTGTCGAAGCGGGCCTCCGTGTCGCCGAAATCAAGCATCGACTATTGCGGGCAGGACATACTGAAATTCCCGGAGAGCGCCCGGCGCAAGCTGCGCGGCAACCGCATCTCGATGATCTTCCAGGAGCCGATGAGCTCGCTCAACCCGATCTACACGGTCGGCAGCCAGATCGTCGAGGCGATCAGGGTGCACCGCAAGGTCAGCCGAAGGGAAGCCTGGGCCCGCGCGCTCGAGCTCTTGCGGCATGTCCAGATCCCCGAGCCGGAAGCACGCATCAAGCAGTATCCGCACCAGCTGTCTGGCGGGCAGCGCCAGCGCGTGATGATCGCCATGGCGCTCGCCAACGACCCCGATGTGCTGATCGCCGACGAGCCGACGACCGCGCTCGACGTCACGGTGCAGGCGCAGATCCTCAACCTGATCCGCAACCTGCAGAAAGAGCTCAGGATGGCGGTCATCCTGATCACCCACGACCTCACAGTGGTGCGCAAGTTTTCCGACTACGTCTATGTCATGCAGCATGGCGAGATGTGCGAGCACAATGTCACCGAGCGGCTGTTCGCCGATCCGCAGCATCCCTACACGCAGCGGCTGCTCGCTTCCGAGCCCCGCGGCGAGCCGCAGCCGCTGCCGGTGAACAGCGGCACCATTCTCGAGGCCCACGACATGCGCGTCTGCTTCATGCTGCGCCATGGCAGCTTCCTGAAGCCGGATTGGCGCGAGCTGGTCGCCGTCGACGATCTCGGCCTGAAACTTTGCCGCCACGAGACGCTCGGGCTGGTCGGTGAATCCGGCTCCGGCAAGACCACGTTCGGTCTTGCCTTGCTCAAGCTCACCGACGCCAAGCGCGGCGAGATCAGTTTCGACGGCCAGCCGATCCACGGCCTGTCGCGGAGCGATATGCGGCCGCTGCGCTCGCGCATGCAGGTCGTCTTCCAGGACCCGTTCTCCTCGCTCAACCCGCGCATGACGATCGGCCAGATCATCGAGGAAGGGCTGGTCGTCAACAAACTAGGCGCGACGCGACGCGAGCGGGTCGATCGGGTGCGCGAGGCGCTGGTGAGCGCCGGCATGCCCGGCGATATCCTGTCGCGCTTTCCGCATGAATTCTCGGGCGGCCAGCGCCAGCGCATCGCGATCGCGCGCGCCATCGCGCTGGAGCCCGAATTCATCCTGCTCGACGAGCCGACATCGGCGCTCGACCTCTCGGTGCAGGCGCAGATCATCGACCTGTTGCGCAAGCTGCAGGACGAGCGCGGCCTGAGCTACCTGTTCATCTCGCACGACCTCAAGGTGGTGCGGGCGCTCTGCCATCGCGTCATCGTCATGCAGCACGGCAAGATCGTCGAGCAGGGGCCCGTCGACGAGGTCCTCACCAATCCCAAGACCGCCTACACCGAACGGCTCGTCAGGGCCGCTTTCGACGTGGCCTGAACATATGCCGGAGGTTCATAGTGGCTAGAAATCCCAAGATCGCGTTCATCGGCGCCGGCTCGACGGTGTTCATGAAGAACATCGTCGGCGACGTGCTGCAGCGGCCGGCGCTGGCGAGCGCGACGATCGCGCTGATGGACATCAACCCGCAGCGGCTGGAAGAGAGCGCCGTCGTCGTCAACAAGCTGATCGCGACGCTCGGCGTCAAGGCGAAGGCCGAGACCTATTCCGACCAGCGCAAGGCGCTGACGGGCGCGGATTTCGTCGTCGTCGCCTTCCAGATCGGCGGCTACGAGCCCTGCACCGTCACCGACTTCGAGGTGCCGAAGAAATACGGCCTGCGCCAGACGATCGCCGACACGCTCGGCGTCGGCGGCATCATGCGCGGATTGAGGACCGTGCCGCATCTGTGGAAGATCTGCGAGGACATGCTCGCCGTCTGCCCCGAGGCGATCATGCTGCAATATGTCAACCCGATGGCGATCAACACCTGGGCGATCTCAGAGAAATACCCCACAATCAAGCAGGTCGGGCTGTGCCACTCGGTGCAGGGCACGGCGATGGAGCTGGCGCACGATCTCGACCTCCCCTACGAGGAGATCCGCTACCGCTCGGCCGGCATCAACCATATGGCCTTCTATCTCAAGTTCGAGCATCGCCAGGCGGACGGCTCCTACCGCGACCTCTATCCGGACCTCGTGCGCGCCTATCGCGAGGGGCGTGCGCCGAAGCCCGGCTGGAACCCGCGTTGCCCCAACAAGGTGCGCTACGAGATGCTGACCCGGCTCGGCTATTTTGTCACCGAAAGCTCGGAGCATTTCGCCGAATACACGCCCTATTTCATCAAGGACGGCCGCCCCGACCTGATCGAGAAATACGGCATTCCGCTCGACGAATATCCAAAACGCTGCATCGAGCAGATCGAGCGCTGGAAGGGCCAGGCGGAGGCCTACCGCTCGGCGGACCGGATCGAGGTCGAGCAATCCAGGGAATACGCCTCCTCGATCATGAACTCGGTGTGGACCGGCGAGCCGTCGGTGATCTACGGCAATGTCCGCAACAATGGCTGCATCACATCGCTGCCTTTCGATTGCGCCGCCGAAGTGCCATGCCTGGTCGATGCCTCGGGCATCCAGCCGACCTATATCGGCGACCTGCCGCCACAACTGACGGCGCTGATCCGCACCAACATCAACGTCCAGGAACTGACGGTGCGGGCGCTGATGAGCGAAAACCGCGAGCATATCTACCACGCGGCGATGATGGACCCGCACACGGCGGCCGAGCTCGACCTCGACCAGATCTGGTCACTGGTCGACGATCTGCTTGCCACTCACGGCGACTGGCTGCCGGCCTGGGCGCGCACCAGCCGAAAGACCCAGGCGGCTTAGGCCCCGGCCTTCTCACGCGCCACGGCCTGCCAGCCGATGTCACGGCGGTAAAAACCCTGCGGCCAGTCGATTTGGCCGATCGCGGCGTAGGCCTTTTCCTGCGCCTCGCCGACGGTGGCGCCCAAGGCGGTGACGTTGAGCACCCGGCCGCCATTGGCGACCAGCGCGCCGCCATTGATGGCGGTGCCGGCGTGGAAGACCTGGACGACCTCGCCTTCCACCTTATCGAGGCCGCGGATGACCGAGCCTTTTTCCGGCGTGCCGGGATAGCCTCGCGCCGCCATCACCACGGTCAATGCCGCCTCATCGCTCCAGCGGATCGACATATGCGCGAGCTGGCCGTCGACGGCGGCGTTGAGCAGGACGAGCAGGTCGTCCTTCAGCCGCATCATCAGCACCTGGCATTCGGGATCGCCGAAGCGGGTGTTGTATTCGATCAGCTTGGGGCCCTGGTCGGTGATCATCAGCCCGGCGAAGAGGATGCCGGCGAAGGGCGCGCCGAGTTCGGCCATGCCGCGCATGGTCGGCTCGATGATCTCGCGCATGGTGCGTTCGGTCATTTCCGGCGTCATCACCGGCGCCGGCGAATAGGCGCCCATGCCGCCGGTGTTCGGCCCGGTATCGCCGTCACCGACGCGCTTGTGGTCCTGCGCGGTGCCGAAGGGCAGCGCGGTAGCGCCGTCGCAAAGGCAAAAGAAGCTCGCCTCCTCGCCGGTCAGATATTCCTCGACCACGACCTCGGCGCCGGCCGCGCCGAAGGAACCGTCGAAACAGGCTTCGAGCGCGGCGATCGCCTCATCGAGGGTCATGGCGACGGTGACGCCCTTGCCGGCGGCAAGCCCGTCGGCCTTGATGACGATCGGAGCGCCCCTCGTCTCGACATAGGCCTTTGCCGAGGCGAGATCGCCGAAGCGGCCATAGGCGGCGGTCGGGATGTCGAATTTGGCGCAAAGGTCCTTGGTGAAGCCCTTCGAGCCCTCGAGCCGGGCCGCCGCCCTGGAGGGACCGAAGACGCGGACGCCCCAGGCGCGCAGGTCGTCGGCGATGCCGGCCACCAGCGGGCCTTCCGGGCCGACCACGACCAGGTCGATCTTCTTCTCCTGGCAGAAGGCGGCCACGGCGGAATGGTCGGCGACGTCGAGCTTCACCAGTTCGGCGACACGGCCGATGCCCGGATTGCCGGGCGAGGCGTAGAGCCTGGTCAGGAGGGGCGAGGCGGCCATCTTCCAGGCGAGCGCATGTTCGCGGCCACCCGAGCCGAGAAGAAGAACATTCATGGCCACCTCTTGCTGCCGATCGCCTCTGCCCTGAACCCGCTATTGATCCGCGGGCGACCGGTCAAGGCGTCTTGGCATTTTGGCGGCAATTGCACACGGGAACATGGCCTTCATCAAGGCGGATGAGGCAAGATCCGTGTTCGGCTAGTTCCTCCCCAACCTCGTCATTCTATGGCGGAGCAAGGAGCGAAGCGACGCAGCGCAGACCCGAGAATCCATGCCGTGACTTGGAAGCGCCGCCACGGTGCAGAATTTTGCTCCGTTGCGCTCCTTGGCTAAGGTAACGGCATGGATTCTAGGGTCTGCGCGACGGAGCTTCGCTCCTGCTCCGCCCTAGAATGACGATCGCGAAGAGCGTTTCGGCCGATCTCCAAGGCAGCTACCTGCCAACGCAAACAGAGCCGACCGATCAAAATCCCCCTGTGCAGTGCCACTAGTCTGAAAAAAGCCTCAGCTCTGGAAAACGACGGGAAACCAGTCCTCGCGCAGTTTCTGGCCGGGCTTCATGTCGTGGCCGGGGTAAGGCGGCGAGGTGCGGCCGGGGCGCTCGACATAGTGCGCGTCGTCACCGACCCAGCGCAGCGACAGCGCCCTGCGGCGCGCCGAGGTCGGGTTGCCGCGCGCGCCATGCGCGGTGCGGAAGTCGAACAGGATGGCGTCGCCCGGCTCCATCTCCCATTCGAGCACCTTCATCGAAGGATCGTTGTCGGGATCAGGCACCGGCCGGTAGTCGCTCTCGCCGGCGTAGAAATTGGCGTCGTTCAGCCAGCGCACCGGCAGGACCATCTTTTCCCATTTGTGCGAGCCGGCGATCAGCCTCAGCGTCGCTTCCTTCACCGGATCGATCGGGATCCAGAAGCTGACCGTCTGGCTGCCGTCGACGAAGTAATAGGGAATATCCTGGTGCCAGGGCGTCGGCTTCTGGGTGCCGGGCTCCTTGACCAGGACGTGATCGTGGAAGAATTGCGCGCTGCGCGACTGCATCACGGCGGCGGCGAGTTCGGCGGCCGGCGATTCCCGGACGACCCTGGCGAATTCGGGGATGCGCTCCCAGTTGCAGTAATCGTCGAAGAAGCTGCCCTTGCCGCCGGCGATGTCGGACGCCGTGGCGCTGCGTTCCCGCATGTTGCGCTCGATGCCGTCGGCGATGACATCGACCCAGTCCTTGAAGGCGCCGCGGATGCAAACCGCGCCGTCGCGCTGATAATCGGCAATCGTCGAGGCATCTATCTTTGGGCTGGCCATGGCGCTCGATCTCTTGTTTGACGCAATTCCGGACGGAAAACCGCTACACACTTTTCCTGGAATTGCTCGTGGTTAGGCAACCGACTATCGCAAGCGCCAGACATCGCGTAAAATAATAACTTGTCATCTGATTTATAGTTTTTTCCTATGAGATGGTTTTGCCGGTGAGACCGACCCTCACCCAGTTGCGCTATGTCGTCGCCGTCGCCCGCTATGGCAGCGTGACCGCGGCGGCCGCGGCGCTCAACGTGTCGCAGCCGTCCATCTCGGTGGCGATCGACAATGTCGAGGATGCGCTCGGCCAAAAACTGTTCGTGCGCCAGCGGGGCAGCGGCGTTTCGCTGACATCCTTCGGCCGCAGGGCCGTCGCCAAGGCAAGGCAGGTGCTGGGCGAAGCGGATGAACTGGCCGCGCTCGGATCGCGCGAGGCCGATGTCGGCGGCGAGCTGGTGCTCGGCTGCTTCGAGGACCTGGCGCCCTATTTCGCGCCGGCGCTGATGCGTGCCTTCGCCGAGCGTTGCCCCGCCGTCACGGTCGTCATAGGCGACGAGACCTTCGACACGCTGGGGCGGCGCCTGGCCGACAGCGCCGTCGATCTCGGCCTCACCTACGATCTTGGCCTGCCCGGGCATTTCAAGCGCGTCCTTCTGCATGAGTTGCGGCCGCATGCGCTTCTGCCCGCCGGCCACGTGCTGGCGGACAAGCACGCCGTCAGCCTGGCGGAGCTCGCCGAACATCCGCTGATCACCACCGACCAGCCGCACAGCTGGCAGCACATGCTGGACCTCTTCCTCAGCCGCGGCCTGTCGCCGATCGCGCGGGCGACGACAAGCTCGTTCGAGCTGCAGCGCTCCATGGTGGCCAACGGCTTCGGCGTAGCGGTCAGCTATACAAGGCCGTATGGCGACCGCAGCTATGATGGGCTGCCGCTGGTCTGCAAGCCGCTCTCCGATCCGCTGCCTATGCAGCGCATCATCCTGACCCATGACACACGCCAGCGCCTGTCGAAGGCAGCTACAGCCTTCATCGACGTCGCCAAGGCATGGTTTGCCGGTCACGATGTTTTCACCGCCTGAGTTTTACCGCCATGAGTTTCACGGCTTGAGCGACAACGCGGCCGCTTGACGGCGCCGCTTGCTGCTGCCACTCCAGCGTGATGGAACCCGTCCAGTCGAAAGCGATCCAGGGCCGTGTCGCCGATGCGCCGAGCGGCCATTGGGTCTACCGGGTGCTGCCGCGCTGGCTCTGGCCCTATGCGCAGTTGGCGCGCTGGGACCGGCCGATCGGCTGGCAGCTGCTGTTGTGGCCCTGCTGGTGGTCGGCGGCGCTTGCCGCGAGCGCCTATCCGCGCTCGACCGACCCGCTGCTGACGCTGCTGCCCGCGCCCTGGTACCTGTTTTTGTTTTTTGTCGGCGCCGTCGCCATGCGCGGCGCCGGCTGCACCTATAACGACCTCGCCGACGAGGACATCGACAACCAGGTCGAGCGGACCCGCTCGCGACCGCTGCCGGCGGGCAAGGTGACACGCCGCCAGGCCTGGACATTCGTCATCATCCAGGCGCTCATCGGGCTTGCCGTGCTGCTGCAGTTCAACAGCTTCGCCATCCCGCTCGGCATCGCCTCGCTGGCGATCGTCGCCGTCTATCCGTTCATGAAGCGCATCACCAACTGGCCGCAATTCGTGCTTGGGCTGGCGTTCTCCTGGGGCGCGCTGATGGGCTGGGCGGTCGAGTTCGGCGACATCGATGACCCGGCCATCATGCTCTATATCGGCTCGATCCTGTGGGTGATCGGCTACGACACGATCTATGCGCACCAGGACAAGGAAGACGACGCCATCGTCGGCGTGCGCTCGACGGCGCGGCTGTTCGGCGACAACACCAAGACCTGGCTGGTCGGGCTCTATGGCGGCGCGCTGGTCTGCTTCGCCATCGCGTTCGCTTCGGCGCAGGTGCCCGTGGTGGCGCTGGCCGGGCTGATCGCCGCCGGCGCGCATATGGCGCGCCAGATCATCCGGCTCGACATCAACAATCCAGATCAGTGCCTGAAACTGTTCAAATCGAACAACCAGGTCGGCTGGCTGATCTTCCTCGGCCTGATCGGCGGGTCAGTGTGGATATGGCTGAAGCCGCTGGTGTAGTGTTTTTCCTTCTCCCCGTCACTATACGGGGAGAAGGTGGCGGCAGCCGGATGAGGGGCGGCGCCAACCTTGAAAGCAAGGTGAAATTTGCGGCTGTGATATCGCGCATGCGACGGATGAAGTTTGACGCGGCCAAACACTTAGGTTGGCGCCGCCCCTCATCGCCCTGCCGGGCACTTCTCCCCGTATAGTGACGGGGAGAGGTGGCTCGTGTCCGAACCGGATAGATAGGTAACAGAATGGACTGATTAGATGGGTGACAGTTTTCTCGTTTGCCGGGAGGACC
>NZ_JBVVQH010000008.1:0-99328 GCF_055811115.1 Mesorhizobium sp. WSM4832
CGGTCCTCCCGGCAAACGAGAAAACTGTCACCCATCTAATCAGTCCATTCTGTTACCTATCTATCCGGTTCGGACACCGGGCATTTCTCCCCGTATAGGGACGGGGAGAAAGGGCTGGTTCGCAGCTTTCGCCAAACAAAAAGGCGGCGCCGAAGCGCCGCCTTTTTCATTTTCTGCCTTGAGCTTGTTAAGCCGCCGGCTGCGCCTCGATGGTGCGCAGCGCCTGCATCTGGCGCTTGGCGGCGGCCTTGACCGCGTCCTGCACCTTCTCGAAGGCGCGCACCTCGATCTGGCGCACGCGCTCGCGGCTGATGTCAAACTCGGCCGACAGCTCTTCCAGCGTCAGCGGCTCGTCGGCCAGGCGGCGCGCCTCGAAGATGCGGCGCTCGCGGTCGTTGAGCACGGACAGAGCGCCCGACAGCATGGAGCGCCGGTTTTCCAGCTCGTCCTGCTCGATCAGCATCTCTTCCTGGCTCTCGTGGTCGTCGACCAGCCAGTCCTGCCATTCGCCGGACTCGCCTTCGCTCGCCCGGATCGGGGCGTTGAGTGAAGCGTCGCCCGACAGGCGGCGGTTCATCGACACCACTTCCGCCTCGGAAACGTTGAGGCGGGTGGCGATCTCGGCGATCTGGTCAGGCTTCAAGTCGCCATCGTCAAGCGCCTGGATTTTGCCCTTCACCTTGCGCAGGTTGAAGAACAGACGCTTCTGGTTGGCGGTGGTGCCCATCTTGACCAGGCTCCACGAGCGCAGGATGTATTCCTGGATCGAGGCCTTGATCCACCACATGGCATAGGTGGCAAGCCGGAAACCACGTTCCGGTTCGAATTTCTTCACGGCCTGCATGAGGCCGACATTGCCTTCCGAGATCACCTCGCCGATCGGCAGGCCGTAGCCGCGATAGCCCATGGCGATCTTGGCGACGAGCCGCAAATGGCTGGTGACGAGCTTGTGCGCAGCCGAAGTGTCCTCATGCTCGGCATAACGCTTGGCGAGCATGTACTCTTCCTGCGGCTGAAGCATCGGAAAGCGGCGGATTTCTTCCAGGTAACGGGCGAGACCGCCTTCACCGGAAACGATACTGGGTAATGATTGGGCCATGATAGCGCCCCCTCTCTCTTTGGAGTGGATGCCCCCGAAACGCGGCGGGCATACGCCGCAGATGCCAAAGGCTCATCCGCGACAACTTGTGTATATAGGAACAAAACCAGAAAAGACAGGCATTTGTTCAACGCTAAACAGTCTGTCACGCTAAAGTGAACAACGACGGTCAGGTTTTTTGATGGCTGGTTTGCAGCTTGTTCGTGGCGGGTCGGTTCAGAGTTTCCGGAAGCCGCCGACGAGTTCCTCCATGTCTTCCGGTATCGGCGCTTCGAACCTCATCGTTAGATGGGTGGCCGGGTGCCGGAATTCAAGGAGCCAGGCATGCAGGGCCTGCCGGGGAAAGGCGTTGACCACGGCTTTCAAGGGTTCGGGCAGCCGGTTGGCCTTGGTGCGAAAGGCCTGCCCGTAATCCGGGTCGCCGATCACGGGGTGGCCGATATGGGCCATGTGGACGCGGATCTGGTGGGTGCGGCCGGTCTCCAGCCGGCATTCGACAAGGCTTGCGGTGGCGAAAGCCTGCTGTGCTTCGCCGAAGCGCTCGACGACGCTGAAATGGGTGACGGCGTGGCGGGCGTCGTCGCGGCCCTGTGGAACGACGGCGCGGCGGACGCGGTCGGCGGCGCGGCCCAAGGCAGCATCGACGGTGCCGGTCGGCCGCTGCGGAATGCCCCAGACCAGCGCCAGGTAGGCGCGCTTCAGATCGCCGGTGCGGCCGTGGTCGGCAAAGGCTTCCGACAGCGCCTTGTGGGCGCGGTCGGTCTTGGCCACGACCATGACGCCGCTGGTTTCCTTGTCGAGCCGGTGCACGATGCCAGGCCGCCTGACGCCGCCGATGCCCGACAGGCTGTCGCCGCAATGATGGATCAGCGCGTTGACCAGCGTGCCGGTCCAGTTGCCGGCGCCGGGGTGGACGACCAGTCCCGCCGGCTTGTTGATGACGATCAGCTCGTCGTCCTCGTAAAGGACGTCGAGGGCAATGTCCTCGCCCTGCGGTTCGGCCGGCTCCGGTTCGGGCATGACGACCGAGACACGCTCGCCGGCCGCCATCTTGCGCTTGGCTTCCTCGACCGGCCTGCCGGCGATCGAGACCGCGCCCTGTTTGATCAGAGCCTTGACCCGGCTGCGCGACATGTCCGGGCCGAGTTGGGCCGCCAGCCACTGGTCAAGGCGCTGGCCGGCGGCGTCGGCGCTGGCTTGCAGCTCCACCGCTCCATCCCCGGTCGATTCATCCTCTATCAATATCGGGGTCTCTTCGTTATGAGCGCTCATCGAAACCCGCTGCGGATTGTTTAGCCATGGCCCGGCCGATCGCCGAAGAAGATGAGGAAAAGCCGCTCGACCCAGCGGCCGAAAACGTGCGCCGGAAGCTCGTTCGCTTCATGATCGTCAATCTCGGCCTTCTGTTCCTCGCCCTTATGGTGGTGATCGGGGCGCTTGTCTACAAAGCCCGCAACGCGCCGGTGGCCGGCTCGGCGCCTGCCGGTGATGTCCAGGCGCCCGCCGGCGCGCCGCTGTCGGGCGATATCGTGCTCCCCGTGGGCGCCAAGGTGGTCAGCCAGTCCTTGTCCGGCAACCGCCTGTCGATCGACGCCGAGCTTGCCGACGGCAATCGCTCGATCTTCGTTTACGACATCGCCGAGCGCCGCATCATCGGCCAGTTCCCAATCCGTAACAAATGAGACCGCACCAAATGGGCGGTTTGGCCGGACATCGCAGCATTGCCACCGTCGCGCTCGTCGTTGGCAATTATGACGAGGCGATTGCCTGGTATGTCGATCGGCTGGGTTTCGTCCTCACCGACGATGTCGATCTCGGCGGTGGCAAGCGCTGGGTAACTGTCGCGCCGCCAGACGGCAATGGCGCGCGGCTGCTGCTGGCGGAGGCATCGGGCGAAGAGCAGGCAAGCCGCATCGGCAACCAGACCGGCGGCCGGGTCTTTCTCTTCCTTGAGACCGACGATTTTTCCCGCGACCATCAGGCCATGCTCAGCAGGGGCGTCGAATTCCGCGAGACGCCGCGCCATGAGGCCTATGGCACGGTGGCCGTCTTCGCCGATCTCTACGGCAATCTTTGGGACCTGATCGAGCCGAAGCGGCAGGGCTGACCGGGGCGGTTCGGCAAAGCGTGCGAAGCGGCCGAAAGCCCAGTTGCTTTTTCGCAGCCGCCAGCCTATGTAGCCGGTTCTTGAGCGCGCCCATCGTCTAGCGGTCAGGACACCGCCCTCTCACGGCGGGAACAGGGGTTCGATTCCCCTTGGGCGTACCAAGCAATCTCAGGCGCTTCGCCTAAGCTCCCCGCCTCATCAAACAAATGTTCATACAGACACCTGTGCCGGTCGCGTTTGGCCGGCTTGATTGACGACACCGGCGAAAACCCGTGGGTTCGTATGCCACGAATGCCCCCAATTTAAGTCATCTCACGGCGCTTGAAAGCGCAACAATCTCTGTTACTTGCGGTGTGGGAGCCGCATCTGCGGCGGGCAGAGTTGGGATGACTTCAGTGAAGATTATTTGCCTGCGCTGCCATGGCGGCGGCAAGGTTTTCGATTGCTCCAGATGGAGTTCGTCGAAAGGGTATTGCTGCCCGCACGGGACGCATCAGACCGGCTGCCCGGGGAAGACCCATACGTGCACCGACTGTGGCGGCATGGGGATGCTTGGGGAAACGGAGATCAAGGCCGTCGCGTAGTCGTGGCTTCGGCCAGGACGCGATCAGGGTGGCTTTCGTGTCGCGATCGTGCCCGCACCGCTTGAAAAAGTCCTGCAATCTGTCGCGGCCAAGAGCCGATCACTGTCGTGCGCCGATGAGGCTCACCGCTTCTGGCGTAACATCCCGGATTGAATTAGCATCCTCTCATCAGCGCTCCGGCCGCAAACCAACACGATGTCGAGCGCGGGGAAGCGAAGCGGGTGGCGGTCGCGTGTCAAGCGCTGATCCAAGGGCGGCTGGGCATCTAAAACGCGCCAGCCGGCAAGGCGCAAATGCAGGCAGGAGGAACCGATGCGGAAGCTGCAGTCGCAAGGCGTTCATCACATCACGCTGGTCGGTGCCGGGCGCCAGACCTCGATCGACTTCTGGGAGGGCGTGCTCGGCATGCCTTTCATCTTCGAGCAGCCCAATCTCGACAAGGCGAGCGAAAGCCATCTCTATTTCGATCCGGGCGACGGGCGGCTGATCACGGTCTTCACCGACGAAAGCCGGAGCCCGGTCAAGCGGCGGACACCGACCGATATCGGCTGCGTCCACCACATCGCGTTCTCGGTGTCGCGGGTCACCTTCCTGCAGGCGGTCGCGCGGCTCGACGAGCGCGGCATCAAGCACAGCGGCGTCAAGGATCGCGGCTTCATGGACTCGATCTATTTCGAGGATCCGCTGGGACTGTTGATAGAGCTCGCTTCCTACCGCTTCGAGCCGCCGGCCGGCTTCACCCATGCCGACGTGCTGATGGAAGCGCACAAGATCCGCGTGGCGCGTAGCGACTACAATATCGCCGAAGCGCACCTTGCCGACGCCATCCAGGCGCTGGTGGAGCGGTCGCGCGAAACCCTGTCGGAAAACAGGGCGGCAAAAAATCCATACTAACCAGGTCGGAGGGAGGACCAAGATGGCAAAGACAGCAACGAAGAGCATGAAGAAACCCGCGGCCAAGGCCGCGGCAAAGCCCGCGGCGAAAGCGGCCGCGAAGGCGAAAGCCGCACCCAAAGTGACGGCAAAAGCCGCACCCAAAGCTACGGCAAAAGCCGCACCCAAGGCCAAAGCGAAGCCGGCCAAGAAGCCTGGCGTAAAACTCAGCATGCTGAGGCCAAGCGTCAACAACATGACGGTGCGGGTGTTCGCGCGCGCGGCCGGGCTCGATCCCGCGGAGACCGATGCCTGGGGCCATACGCGCTCGCCCGAGTTCCTCGCGCGCAATCCGGCGCATCTGACGCCGATGATCGAGGACAAGGGCCTGCCGCGCGGCGTGCTGTGGGAAAGCTGCGCCATCATGCAGTATCTCGCCAACAAGCATGGGCTGGAGAAGTTCTATCCGAAGGCGCCGGCCAAGCGGGCTATGGTGGACAGCGCCATGTTCTACCTCGTCGGCACGCTTTATCCCTATGTCGCCAGAGCCACCTACCCGGCGCTCGGCTTCCCGCAATATGCGGGCGAGGTCGGCCACAGCGATGCCCACCCGGAGAAGAAATCGGAAGCGCAGAAGGCCGCGATGGCCGCGATCGCCGAACCGCTCGAGGTGTTCCACTCTTTCTTCCGCGACGGCAAACCGTTCATCGGCGGCAACAACCCGTCGATCGCCGATATAAGGCTGGCGGCAACGCTCGAATTCCTGGCGGTCATCGACTACACGCTGCCCAGCTGGGCGAAGGAGTACATGGCGGCGCTGGAGAAGAAGCTCGGCAAGGCCTATGCGGAGCCGGCCGGCGACGTGCGCGGCTACATCGCGCATGTGAAATCGCAGGCCAGGGCGTAGCAGTTCCTTGGGGTTAAGGTTTCGTTAACCCAAGGCCTGTCTACTGGTCACAGTCCTCGCCGCGACCACGGATGTACTGGCGCCATGACGAGGCAAGGGGAAGGTCGGCTCCGTGCCGGCCTTTTGCTTTTTTGCGCCATCGCGCGGCAATCACGACAGTATGATTCCGCCGGCGCCGACCCCGGCGAATTCCTATTGTCATCCTCGAAAGCAGTCCTACCATTGTCTCTTAGGGGGTGCATGAACGCGACGAGGATCGCGATGACGAAGGCAATGAGATTTTCGGTGATCGCGGCTGCCTTGCTTTTGGCATCTTCTCCTGTCGGCGCGGCACAGCTCAACAGCATGAACGAGGTTGGCGCCGCCATACTGGCCTGCTGGACGCCGCCGGCCGATTCCGGGAACGCCTCGGTCACGCTCAGCTTCAGCTTCAAGCGCGACGGCACGCTGATCGGTCCGCCCAAACCAACTGCCATCAAGATCGGCGGCGATGACAAGGCGCGTCAGGTCTATGTCGACGCGGCGACGGCCGCCTTGCGCAATTGCCTGCCGCTCAGTTTCTCGCCGACGCTCGCGCAAGGAATGCCGGGAAAGGTCTTTACGCTTCAGTTCAATTCGCCAAAAGATAACGCAAAGCCAATTCAGCAATAAAGCGCGTCAGCGCTGAAACGGATTCAGGCGACGCGCTTTAAAGTCTTTGCTTTGATGCATGTCGTTGTCCCAGAACCGCTGCACACTTCTGGGCGACATGCATTAGAACTGGGCTGCTCGAATTGCCTTTGCGCAGTTCCAATCCAAAGGTCACCAAGCCCGGATCGCACTACGCCGCATTGCGCCGGCGCCGGGCGTTTGCGTGCTTTTCCAGTTCCGGCATCTCAAAGACATAGTCATTCCAGGCCGATTCCGGAATTTGTCCGGCCAGATAGCATTCCAGCAACAGATTTTGCTCAGCTGTCAAATGCCTCGGCGCCCGTTCGTGATCCAGCCCGAGCGAATGGATCAGGTTCCTGGTCAGGCCAGAGACGGTGAAGTGAATGGACATCTTCAGTCTCCTCTGCACTGCGCGGATCACATCAGAGTCAACAACATCCATGACGGCCAAAGGTTTCATCAGCGATCCGTGATCGCGCCGCGGGCCCGGTCAAGGCGGCCCTGAAAATGGTTTTTTCGACTACTGTCTCGATCTTGAGATGAAATGGTAATATTCGTTTCACCAGATTGAGCGTAACACTTAAATCGTATAGGAGAATTTGCGGTTAATCTTCCGGTTCATGAGTACTAACTCAATTAGCCGGCGTTGATTAAGTCAATCTCTTGTTTCGAGCAGGGGTGGCGCCCGATGGTGGCTTTACAGCTTCTTAAGATCACCCTCCTGGTGACCATGGTGACTTTGACGCTGACGCAGGTTTCTTATGCCGATCCTTGCTCGGCGTTGAGAAGCCAGATGCAGTCCGGCGGTCGTGGCGCGGTGAGCCCAGAGCTCGCGCAACTGCGGCGCCAGCTTGCCGCGATCCAGGGGGTGGAGAGGCAGCGCCGCTGCACCGCCGGCAGCGCCGTCGGCGGTTTCTTCAATGCCTGCGCGGATCTTGCCCGCAACCGCGCCGAAGTGATGCGCAAGATCGCCAGCATCGGCAATTCCCGCCGCGACTCCTCCGGATTGCAGGCGAGATACGTCGCCCTAGGCTGTCAAGCGGCAGCCAAGCGGCAGAAGACGCAACAGACGCCCCAGACCGAAGCTTCCGGTCCGGCCTATGGCGGGAACGCGATGCTGTTTTGCGTTCGCCTTTCGGACGGTTATTTCTTCCCTGCGCCGAACTCGCAATTCGCGCGGTCCGGCGACCTCAAGGATACGGCCGACCAGTGCCGCTACATCTGCGACGATCCCGGCGTTGATCTCTACACGCTCAGCGACCCGAGCCTCGAGACCGACCAGATGGTCGCCGTCGATACGCGCAAGCCCTATACCGAGCTCCCAACCGCCTTCCGCTATCGCGATGCGGCCGCGTTCAAGGCCTGCGACCTCAAGCGCTATTCCCAGCGTGTGGCCGAACTCAGGGCCCGCACGGTGACGCCGCGCAATATGGAAAACGCCATCATCCCCCTGCCGACAACAAGGCCCGACCTCGGCGCGGTCTCGGCCATTCCTTCGAGCGGCGCCGATGGTGGCGGAGCGAGCGAGGCCAGCGCGACAGCGCAGTCCGAAGCCGCCGTCGCGGTAAGCGCAAAGCCGGTACGTGTTGTTGGGCCTACCTTTTTCCCCGCGAATTAACCAGGCCACGTGCGGCCACTGCTTTCAAACGAACGCGTCCCTCCGGCACTGCCAGAGGGGCGACGCGAGATCATTCGCAGACGACGCGATAGCGCTTGCCGGTTTCACCGACGTTCCTGCATGTGAGGGGGCTCTGCCCGCTGGAAGACGTATCGGGCAGATCCTGGCCCAGGGATGGCGTCGTCGAAGAGGGCCTGGAATAGCGCCGGACAGCGGGGCTTGCCGGCGCGCTCGGCGGCAGAGGAAACAGGTCCGACGCGATCTGCCTCGACGCCGTCGTTCCCGGCGGCGCCCTATCCCAGACACGCCTGACGTCCATCCGGCTTGGAACGATCACCGTGCCGTCGTCGCTGCGCGCGCAACCGCTCGCTGCAAGCAGCGCCGGGCACAGGACGAAAGCCGCGATTCGACCAAACATTAGCAACACCTCAGGCATCTTATAATCCGTCATTGCCTTGTTCGCCAACCGGCGGATTACCGCAACCGCATTTGAGAATCCGCCTCCTCTCAACGAGACCCGCTTTGCCTGGTTGCAAATCATCATGGTTAGCGGATCGTTAATGCTTGTCGGGCACATTTCCGCCGGCGAACCGGCGCGGTTCGGCCCTGGGGGTGGCAATGGCGGATATGGACGGGACTGTCGGGTCGGACAGCGCGCGCGATTTCGACAAGGCGGATATGCGCGGCAACGGGGTCTCCCCCGGGGAGGGCCAGCATGTGGCCGGGGCTTCGGAGGCGCTCGCCAATCTCAGCCTGATGGTCGATTCGATGCCGATCGGCGTCATCGTTCTCGACGCGGAATTGCGGGCCGAGGTGATCAACCGGGCATTCTACGACTTCTGGAAGATCGATCCGCGGCGCGCTCCGGCCGGCAGTCGTTTTCGCGACCTCATGGAAGCCAGCCGCGACGCCGATCCCTATGGTACCGATGACACCGTCTGGCAGGGCCACATGGCGGAACGCGAGGCCGAGATCCGGTCCGGCGCCGCAGGCTCCAGGCAGTTGCCGCGCAATGACGGCCGCACGCTGATCGCCTCGCTGGCGCCGCTTCCCGGCGGCAAACGGCTGATCTCCTATGTCGACATCACCGACATGAAACAGCGCGAGACCGAAGCCGAGGATGCGCGCAGGAACCTCGCCACAGTGCTGGAGTCGCTGCCGGCCGGCGTCATCATCTACGACCGCGACGACCGCTTCGTCTTCGCCAACCGCAAGCTGCAGGATACGCTGCCCGCGCTGAAGCCAGCCTGGCAGCCGGGCCGCACGTTCCGCGAGGCGTTGGCGCTTGGCCATTCCGTCGGCTATTTCCGCTCGAGCGGCGACGCCGAGATCGACAGCCTTCATGGCGTCGACACCGAGCGCTGGCTTGACGCCATGCTCAGACGGTACCGTTTGCCGAACTCTTCCTACGAACGCCTCAACTCCGACGGGCGCTGGTACCAAGTCTATGACATGCGCACCGACGATGGCACGTTCATCGGCGTGCGCGTCGATATCACCGACATCAAGGTCCGCGAGAAGGCGTTGCGCGACTCCATGCGCCAGATCGACCTCTACCGGCACGTGATGGACGAGCTGCCTGTAGCCGCTTTCATCAAGGCCGACGATCTCAGCATAGAATTCGTCAACAAGGCCTGGTGCGCGCTGACCGGCCTGCCCAAGGAAGAGGTGATCGGGAAGACGGACCGGGTGCTTTTCGCCACGGACGAAGCTGACGGCTTCAGCAGCTACGACGCCGAAGTCGTGAGGACCGGCGCGGGACGCGAGGTAGAGGAAGCCGTCACCCATCGCGACGGCACGGTGCGGCAGCTGATGACGCGCAAGAGCCGGCTGGTGGCGACCGACGGCTCGGTGCATCTGGTCGGCTCCAGCACCGACATCACCGACGTCAAGGCGCGCGAGCAGGCGCTCCGGCAAAGCATGAGCGAGAACGAGGTGTTCCGCAGCCTCATCGACAATGTGCCGGTGTCGATCTACGCCAAGCGTTCGGACCTCAGGCAATTCTACGTCAACAAGGGCTGGTGCGATCTCACCGGCTTCAGCAAGGAAGAAGCGGTCGGCAAGACCGACGTCGAGATTTTCGGCCCGGACGGCGAAGCCTTCGTCGCCAGCGACCTTGCCGTGCTGCGCACCGGCGAGACGCAGGAGATCGAAGAGACGGTGACGATGCCGGACGGCAGCGTCAGGCACCAGTTCGCGCGCAAGGGCGCGATGATCGCCTCGGACGGCTCACTCTATCTCATCGGCTCCACCACCGACATCACCGAGCTCAAGCAGCGCGAGGCCGAGCTCAGCGAGGCGCGCCGGCGCGCCGTGCTCGCCGACCGGGCCAAATCGGAATTCCTCGCCAATATGAGCCACGAGATCCGTACGCCGATGAACGGGGTCCTTGGAATGGCGGAACTGCTGGCAAAGTCGGAGCTCGATCCGAAGCAGAAGACCTTCACCGACATCATCGTCAAATCCGGCAACGCGCTGCTCACCATCATCAACGACATCCTCGACTTCTCCAAGATCGATGCCGGCCAGCTGGTGCTCGACCCGGCGCCGTTCAATCTCGCCGAGGCGATCGAGGATGTGGCGACGCTGGTGTCGACACGCGCCAAGGAGAAGGACCTCGAGCTCATCGTGCGCGTCCAGCCGGGGCTCGACGGACAGTTCGTCGGCGATGTCGGCCGCGTCAGGCAGATCGTCACCAACCTGCTCGGCAACGCGGTGAAGTTCACCGACGAGGGCCATGTGCTGGTCGACGTAACGGGCGAGCGGGTTCCGGCGGGAACGAGGCTCACCATCTCCGTCACCGACACCGGCATCGGCATCCCGGAAGACAAGCTGAAGCTGGTGTTCGAGAAATTCAGCCAGGTCGACACCTCCTCGACCAGGCGGCACGAGGGCACCGGGCTTGGCCTTGCCATCACCTCGCGGCTGGTCGAAATGATGGGCGGCGAGATCGGCGTCGACAGCGCCGAGGGCAAGGGTTCGACATTCTGGTTCAGCGTCACGCTGGCCAGGGCCGAGCAGGGCGGGCAGCGCATCACGCCGGTCGACGTCACCGGCGCACGCGTGCTCATCGTCGACGACAATGCCGTCAACCGCTCGATCCTGAGCGAGCAGATGGCGTCGTGGACGTTCGATTCCTGCGCGGCCGAAAGCGGCGCCGAAGGGTTGAAGGTGCTGATTGCCGCCGCCGCCTATGGCGTGCCGGTCGATTGCGTCGTGCTCGACTATCAGATGCCCGGCATGACCGGCGCCGAGATGGCGCGCATCGTGCGCAACACGGCGGGTCTGGCGCACACGCCGATCATCATGCTGACCTCGGTCGACCAGTCGCTTGCCAACACCGCCTATCGCGACCTCGGCATCGATGCGCAACTGATCAAGCCGGCGCGCTCCTCGATCCTGCTGGAAACGCTCGTAGCGACCATCCAGCGCCATCGCCACAGCAGCACCGCCGCGCAGCCGCAACCGGCCGTCGGCACCGGCGCACAGCAAGCCGTGGCGGCACAGACGGCGGCGTCCGACCGCGCCATGCTGCAGCCACCGTCCGTGCGCGCGCGCCCACGCCCGGCCGATGCCGGGCGCGGGCTCGACATCCTCGTCGCCGAGGACAATGAGGTGAACCAGATGGTATTCACCCAGATCCTTGGCGAAACCAGCTATCGCTTCGAGATCGTCGGCAACGGCCGCAAGGCGCTCGATGCCTTCGGCAGGCTCAATCCGCGCATGATCCTGATGGACGTGTCGATGCCGGAAATGAACGGACTGGAGGCGACCGGCGCCATTCGCCGGCTTGAGGAGGACATGGGCACCCATGTGCCGATCGTCGGCGTCACCGCGCATGCGCTGAAGGGCGATCGCGAACGCTGCCTGGAGGCCGGCATGGACGACTACCTGCCGAAGCCGATCAGTCCGCGCGCGCTGCTCGAGAAGCTCGAACGCTGGCTGGGCACGGACGCCGACACCCGGCGCAACGCCGGGTAGCCGCGCCAAAGTCGCGGGCCAACGGGATGGGACGCTTACGCATGCGTATGGTGCGATCGCACCATACCAAAGCAAACGCCAAGCTCTGACAATCATGGCATCGATTCTGCCCTTCGGTTACGGGCGGGAGCGGCGACCGCCAACAAGAAACAGTGTCGACTCTACCCCAACGGACCCTGTTTTCGGCGATGAGCTAGGCCATGATCCGCTCTGGCATTCAGGCAACGCGCTCTCGTCCGGTTTTTATTTCCCGGCGGCCGTGATCCGGCTGCCGGGATATTTTTTGTTTCAAAAGCCAGACAAGTCGCTGATTCCGGCGGCAAACTGTGGCCGGTCCACCGAGGCCGCCGCGGACCCCTCCAAGCGTCCCCGTTCAGCCGTTACCGGGCTGACATGAAACTGTCATGCGACTGTAATAATCGAGGGCTATTGCCCTCACCGGGCGCCAATACAACGGGTGCCGAAAGACCATCTTCCGAACAGGAGCAGGCCACATGAGACATTTCATCCGCTCGGCGGCCGTTGCGATTGCAATGGCTGCGGCATCAACCCTTAGCATCTCCGCCGCGATGGCAGCCGACATTTCCGGCGCCGGCGCAACCTTCCCCTACCCGATCTACGCGAAGTGGGCCGACACCTACAAGAAGGAGACCGGCATCGGTCTCAACTATCAGTCGATCGGCTCCGGCGGCGGCATCAAGCAGATCAAGGCCAAGACCGTGACCTTCGGCGCTTCCGATGCGCCGCTGAAGGGCGAAGAGCTCGACTCCACCGGGCTCGCGCAGTTCCCGATGGTGATGGGTGGTATCGTTCCGGTCGTCAATCTCGAAGGTGTCAAGCCGGGCGAGCTGGTTCTCGACGGCCCGACGCTGGCCGATATCTTCCTCGGCAAGATCACGAGCTGGGATGACGCAGCGATCAAGAAGCTCAACCCCGACGTCAAGCTGCCTTCGCAGGCGATCGCGGTCGTTCACCGTTCCGACGGTTCGGGCACTACCTTCAACTTCACATACTATCTCGGCGATGTCAGCGCGGACTGGAAGGAAAAGGTCGGCGTCGACAAGGCAGTGGAATGGCCTGTCGGCATCGGTGCCAAGGGCAATGAGGGCGTTGCAAACAACGTTGCCCAGACCGGCGGTGCGATTGGGTATGTCGAGTATGCCTATGCCAAGCAGAACAAGCTGACCCACACCGATCTGGTGAACAAGGACGGGAAGAAGGTCGAGCCGACGGCGGCAGCGTTTTCGGCTGCGGCGGCCAACGCCGACTGGAACTCGCAGCCGGGCTACGGCGTGATCCTTGCCAACCAGCCGGGCGCCGAATCGTGGCCGATGACGGCGGCTACCTGGATTCTTGTCTACAAGAAGCCCGACGACGCGGCGGCCACGACCGAAGCGCTCAAGTTCTTCGCCTGGTCCTACGCCAAGGGCGACGAGCAGGCCGCTGGCCTGGACTACGTACCGATGCCCGACGCGGTCGTGAAGAGCGTCGAGGAAATGTGGGGCAAGGACATCGTCGATGCGAGCGGCAAGCCGCTCTACTCCGGCATGTAATTCCACGGAATAAGGGGGCGCCTCCCGGCGCCCTCTTGTCTGTTTCGAAATGCGAGGGGCCAGATGAGTGCCGTTTCCGAAGCCGTGACATCGTCCGCCATGCGGAGCAGGGAAGCGACAGTGCGCCGCTTCGCCCTCACAGACACGATCTTCCGGACGGCCACGCGCCTTTCCGCCATCCTCGTTCTGGTTATTCTCGGCGGTGTCGCCATCTCGCTGTTCGCCGGCTCGTGGGAGGCGCTGTCGAAGTTCGGCTTCTCCTTCCTGACCACCGAATCCTGGAACCCCGTCACCGAGAATTTCGGCGCTTTGGCGCCCATCTACGGCACTGTCGTCACCTCGGCCATCGCCATCATCATCGCCGTGCCGATCGGCATCGGCATCGCCATCTTCCTGACCGAGCTTTGCCCGCGACCGCTCCGGCGCCCTATCGGCATCGCCGTCGAGCTGCTGGCCGGCATCCCCTCGATCATCTACGGCATCTGGGGCCTGTTCGTCTTCGCGCCATTCCTGCAGACGACGATCCAGCCCTTCGTCATCTGGCTCTTCAAAGGCATCCCCGGCCTCAACAGCCTGTTTGCCGGCCCGCCCTACGGCATCGGCCTGCTGACCTCGTCGCTGATCCTCGCCATCATGGTGCTGCCGTTCATCACCTCGATCACCAAGGACGTGTTCGACACCGTGCCGGCGGTGCTGAAGGAATCGGCATATGGCATCGGCTGCACGACCTGGGAGGTGACCCGGCGCGTGACGATCCCCTATACCCGCATCGGCATCATGGGCGGCGTCATGCTCGGCCTCGGCCGTGCGCTCGGCGAGACGATGGCCGTCACCTTCGTCATCGGCAATGCGCACCGCATCAGCGCCTCGCTGTTCGCGCCGGGCACGACGATCTCGGCAACGATCGCCAATGAATTCACCGAGGCCGACGGCGACCTCTACACATCCTCGCTGGTGTCGCTTGGTCTGATCCTCTTCATCATCACCTTCATCATCCTTGCCATCGCGCGCTACATGCTGATGCGCATCGACGCCCGCACGGGAGCCTGACCGATGTCGACGTCCCTTGCACTCCACAACAGCCGCAAGCGAAAGAACGGCGTGATGATGACGCTTTGCGTCATCGCCGCCGGCATCGGCCTCGCCTGGCTGGCGCTGATCCTCGGCGCCCTGCTCTACAAAGGACTCTCGGGGTTGTCGCTGTCGGTGTTCACGCAAATGACACCGCCGCCCGGCGATGCCGGCGGCCTGCTCAACGCCATCTACGGCAGCATCGTGATGACCATCATCGGCATCGTCGTCGGCACGCCGATCGGCGTGCTGGCCGGCACCTACATGGCCGAGTATGGTCGCTTCTCGAAGCTCACCACGGTGGTGCGCTTCATCAACGACATCCTGTTGTCGGCCCCCTCGATCATCATCGGCCTGTTCGTCTATGAGCTGCTGGTGCGGCCGATGGGGCACTTCTCGGCGATTGCCGGCGCCGTAGCGCTGTCCATCCTGGTGATCCCCGTCGTGGTGCGCACCACCGAGGACATGCTCAACCTTGTGCCCAACGCACTGCGCGAAGCGGGCGCCGCCATCGGCGCGCCGCGCTGGGTGGTGATCCGCTCCGTCGCCTATCGCGCGGCCCTGTCCGGTATCGTCACCGGCATCCTTTTGGCGATCGCCCGTATTTCCGGCGAGACGGCGCCGCTTCTCTTCACCGCGCTCAACAACCAGTTCTGGTCGAGCAATCTCAATGCCCCGATGGCCAGCCTGCCGGTGACCATCTTCCAGTTCGCTCTCAGCCCCTACGAGGAATGGCAGCAGCTGGCCTGGACGGGCGCACTCATAATCACCCTGACGGTTCTCGGCCTGAGCGTCATCGCCCGCAGCCTGACCGGACGCAGAGAGGACAGATGAAACCGATGTTGTCCACCGACCTGAACGCACCCGACACGACCGTCGAGAAGGCCAAGATCGAGGTCAAGAACCTCAACTTCTACTATGGTCAGTCGAAGGCGCTGAAGGACATCAACCTGTCCCTGCCCGAGCGCAGCGTGACCGCCTTCATCGGGCCGTCGGGCTGCGGGAAGTCGACGCTGCTGCGCGTGCTCAACCGCATCTACGAACTCTACCCGAAGCAGAGCGCGGAAGGGCAGGTGCTGCTTGACGGCAAGAACATCCTCGACCGCTCGCAGGACCTCAACCTGCTGCGCACCAAGATCGGCATGGTGTTCCAGAAACCGACGCCGTTCCCGATGTCGATCTACGAGAACATCGCCTTCGGCGTCAGGCTCTACGAGAAGATCGGCAAGGCCGAGATGGACAGCCGCGTCGAGCAGGCGCTGAAGCGCGCGGCGTTGTGGAACGAGGTCAAGGACAAGCTGAACGCCAGCGGCCTCAGCCTCTCCGGCGGCCAGCAGCAGCGTCTGTGCATCGCCCGCACCGTGGCGGTGAAGCCCGAGGTCATCCTGCTCGACGAGCCGGCCTCGGCGCTCGATCCGCTGTCGACCGCCAAGATCGAGGAACTGATCGACGAGCTGCAGGCCGACTACACGATCGTCATCGTCACCCACAACATGCAGCAGGCGGCACGTGTGTCGCGGCAGACGGCGTTCATGTATCTCGGCGAGCTGGTGGAGTTCGACCGGACCGAGAAGATCTTCACCTCGCCCCGCGAGAAGCGCACGCAGGACTACATCACCGGCCGCTTCGGCTGAGTTCATACGAGGACATCATCATGGCCGAACATACCGTCGCTTCCTTCGACGAGGATCTGAGGCAGATCAGCCGGCTTATCAACGACATGGGCGACCTTGCGGCCTCCATGGTCGGCGCATCGGCCAGGGCCCTGCTCGAGACCGACAATGCGCTGGCGCAGCGCGTCGTCTCCGACGACGCCATCATGGACGCGCGCCAGCGCGAACTTGACGACCGCGCCATCACGCTGATCGCCAAGCGCCAGCCGATGGCGGACGATCTTCGCCATGTGGTCGGCTCGATCCGCATGGCGGGCGACCTCGAACGCATCGGCGATCTCGCCAAGAACATCGCCAAGCGCGTCGGTTCGGTGGGCGTCAGCGCCGCGCCACGCGATCTCACGCATTCGATCGATTCCATGGCGCAGCTGGTGCTGATCCAGGTCCAGGCCGTGATCCAGGAATACACGGTGGGCGACGCCACGGCGCTGGCCAAGCTTCGCAACGACGACGAACGCATCGACGTCAAATACACGTCCGTCTTCCGCGAGCTCCTGACCTACATGATGGAAGACCCGCGCAACATCACCGCTTGCACGCATCTTCTGTTCTGCGCCAAGAACCTCGAGCGCATCGGCGATCATGTGACCAACATCGCCGAGAACGCCTATTATGTGCTGACCGGCACGCAATTGCCCGCGAATCGTCCGAAGCAGGACGAGATGTCGGCGCCGGCGGCCTGAAGGGTAACTGGCAATGATCGCGCCACGCATCATGGTGGTGGAGGACGAGGAGCCGCTAGGAGTGCTGCTCCGCTACAACCTCGAATCCGAGGGTTACCAGGTCGAAGTGGTGACCCGCGGCGACGAGGCCGAAATCCGCCTTCAGGAAAACGTTCCCGACCTGCTCGTGCTCGACTGGATGGTGCCGGCGGTTTCCGGCATCGAGCTTTGCCGACGCCTCAGGATGCGGCCCGAGACCGAGCGGCTGCCGATCATCATGCTGACCGCGCGAGGCGAAGAAAGCGATCGGGTTCGAGGTTTGTCCACCGGCGCCGACGATTATCTGGTCAAGCCGTTCTCGACGCCGGAGTTCATGGCGCGCGTCAAGGCGCTGCTGCGCCGCGCCAAGCCAGAGGTGCTGTCCAGTGTGCTCAAGGTCGGCGACATCGTGCTCGACCGGGAATCGCATCGCGTCTACCGCAAGAAGAGCGAGATCAGGCTCGGCCCGACCGAGTTCCGCCTGCTCGAATTCATGATGCGTCACCCCGGCCGGGTGTTCTCGCGCAGCCAGTTGCTCGACAATGTCTGGGGCGAGACGATCTACATCGACGAGCGCACCGTGGACGTCCATGTCGGCCGCCTACGCAAGGCGGTCAACAACGGCCGCATGCCGGACGTCATCCGCACCATCCGCGGGGCGGGCTACGCGATCCGCGAGGATTAATGCATGTCGCGCAAAAGTGTGCAGCGGTGTTTTGCCAAAACGACATGCATAAAAACAAAGACTTAAAGCGCGCGCCTGAATCCGTTTCAGCGACGCGCTTTAGAGCCCTTCGATCCGATTAATAGCCTGAATCTCGCGAGAGGAAGAAGCCGCCTCCGGATGATATTCGCTTCGAGTCGGCATCACTGAATCGGGACGTCAGAGGCAGCTGCTAAACGACGCTGGATATCTTCGACCAACCGGCCTGCTTCCTCCGCGATTGCCAATATTGTGCCCGACCGTCGCGAGATCGCGAAAGGCAGGCCGGCAAAATACACGCCGGGAGCGCCTGCGAACCCGTTCTCGTGCAACGGTTGGCCGTGTGCATCGAGCACCTCGGGAACGCGCACCCACCCGAAATCCCCCCTGAACCCAGTGCACCAGATCACCGTTGTGATCCCCCTGGCGTCGAGATCGATTGATCGGACCGGTGGATTGGGCAGCAGCGCGGCAATCACCTCGGCCGGGTCCGGCTCAGCCCGCGGGGCATCGATACCGTTGCGCTCGATATACTCGTCGATCTGGCTTCGAATTCTTGCGGAGCCCTCGTCTGCATGGCGGACATGCGCTTCTGCCTCGTCGCTGAACGAGAGGTGTCCGGCGTCGACGCCCGTGAGCCGGCCCAGAAGGACAACGCCTTGCGCGCTGAGGGACTGCAGGCTGATCGTATGGAGCGCTCCTGTCAGCGGCCTTCCGGGAATGGGTCCCTGCTGAAGCATTTCCCTGCGCGTCACATCTATCAATCCGGAAAGAACCATCCAGACACTGATGTGGCGACCCCGATACATGCGGGGCAGTCGGCCGACCCGGCTGCTTGCAAGAAATACGGTTCGCCCCGCCTGGACCAAGTCCTCGGCGATTTGGCCGCCCGACTGGGCGCTGCCGATCACCAGGACGGCCCCATGGTCGAGACCGGATGCGTTGCGGTAGGCCGATGCATCGATCTGTCGGATGTTGAGCGGCAGCAAAGCAGAGAAAGGTGGGCGCGCCGGACAATTCTGGTTGCTGCTGGCGATCACCACGTTCCTCGCCCACAGGGAGCCGTTCGGAAGGGTCAGCCGGTAGAGGCCGCCGCTGGCAACAAGGTCGGTCACCGGCGTACCGGTTTCCACCGGAAGGCCATACCGCCCGGCATAGTCCTCCAACAGCGCGACAAACTCGCCGCTTGTCATCGCACCGTCGGGATCTGGGCCGACATAGGTATCCCCGGGCATGACTGTTTGGCTGTTGGGTGTGTTAATCCGAAAGGAGTCCCAGCGCTGGGTTCGCCAGGTCTCGCCGATGCGACCTCGCTCAAATACTCTATGGCGCAAGCCGCGCTGCTTCAGCGCATGACTGACGCCTAGCCCCGCCCAACCGGCACCGATGACGGCGGCATCAAGAACGTCCGTTCCGCTCGTCATTACGCTCCCCTCTGATTGTCAACCTATTGTATTTTGCGCAATCAGCAATGGCGGGCCTTCTGGTACCGCGGCGTCTGCTTCACAACCCGTCGGACTTCTTCAACTCTTTCGACCCGTTGCGGACATTCTCAGCGAACGTTTGCCGCCTGGAGCGCTTCAGCTTTTGACGGAATCGCCGACCCCGATGGTGCTCGCGCGTATCCACAGCAATCCGGCCAGCCAGGCGATGGCTGTCGCAAGAACCACTAAGCCCAGGTCAAGAGCCCACTCCGGCACGAACGCACGGAGCGCGATCGGCACCGCGCCGATGACGTAGAGAGCCAGTGGAATGCGCGGCATATCTCGTCCAACGGCAAGAGAGATCGCAAATGCCAGCGTTCCAAGCAGGAAAAGCAACGAACTGGCGACTAGAGCCAGTCCGAGCGGCCCGGCTCGCAGGTCCATGATGATCGTCGGCGGAAGTTTCGAAAATACGAGATTGATCACCACCTCCACACCTTCCAAACTTGCCAGCGCAATGAAGTTGATGACAAACGCGATGGTGCCGAATAGGCCCGTGCGCCTGCCAAACGCGAGAAACAAGCCCACGACGAGACCGAGCGCCAAAATCTCGGCGAGCGGCGCGAGGAGTTGCGTTAGATCGGTGGTCGAGATCAGCGAACTGCGTTTAGCCGCGTTGACCAAAAGAATGAGCGCACTTCCCACCCCGGCGACGGCGGCAAGCCGATAAAGCGTGGCGCCGGACACGGCCGCACTCGGCTGAGCAGTCCGGAGATTCTGCTTGTGCTGCGGTTCTTCGGCTGGGTCCTGGGATGATGTGAACGATTGCGAACGGCGAGTTTCGGCGTCTCTGGCGAGCATGTTCGGGTCCTCCGTCTGGGCATTTGGCAGCCGCGAAGACCGCAGGCCTGTTCCGATCCCATCGGTAATCATTGCTTACATTCGCAAACGCGAATTGTAAACAGTGATTACATTTTGGAGGTTTCTTGATATAGAGGCGAGATGCAGCTCGATGGAACGAGGGACGAAATGCCAAAAGCCAAGACGCCTCATCGCACCAGTTACCACCATGGCAATTTGCGGGAGGTCCTGATCGATGCCGCGGTTCAACTTGTCGAGGAGGGCGGTCCCGACAATGTGAGCGTGCGCGAAGTCGCAAAGCGGGCGGGCGTTTCTCCTGGCGCGCCCTTCCGTCATTTCACTAATAAGACCGCATTGATGACGGCTGTCGCAGAGCAGGCAATGAGCCGATTCCGCTCGGAGATAACGAATGCTATCGAGAACTTACCTACGGACGACCCGGTTGAGCGCTTCGCCGCTGTTGGGATCGCCTATTTGCGCTGGGCTATTCGAAACCCCACTCATTTCCAGATCATCTCGACGCGGAGTCTTATCGATTGGGACAGTTCGGAGTCGTTGCGTCGCGATAACGAAGCGGTGCGTGTGTTGGTAGAAGGGTCGATGGTGGAGGCGCAGCGACGAAACATGCTCCGGTCAAACGATATCTCGGAGACCCAAATAGCCGCGAGGGCCCTCGTCTACGGGCTCGCACGCATGTGCATTGATGGGCACTTTGCGCAATGGGCAGTGGCTGGACATACTGCGGAGCAAACTGCGCAGAGCGTATTAAAACACTTCGTGACACTCATTGGAAACGACGGGCCTAAAGGGGATTAAACGCCGCTGGCCAATGTCCGGAAATGGCGCAGGGCTGTCGGAGGCCGGGGTCCTCATTGGGTCGGAATTCGGTCGTCAAGAATGAAGTTAGTTTCAACCCTGATCCTCAGGCCACGTTCTTCCCCGCACTCGTCCTTGCCTGCACGCCCGGCGCGAAAATCTCCTGGTCGACGAAGGTCAGCGCGCGCATGGCGCAGCCTTCGCGGATCAGCGGCAGTTCGTTCGGCTCGGTGTCGAAGGAAATCGATTTCGAGTGCTGGCCGCCGGCGGTCTGGGCGATCGCCTCGCGCAGCGCCGGCTCGATCAGGTCGAAAGCCGCCGCGCTGACGCCCACCATGGCCACCGGCGCCGGGTCGATCAGCGCGAACAGGCTGCCAAGGCCGAAGCCCAGCGCCTCGCCGGCGCGGCGATAGGCCTCGCGCTCAGGACCGTCCGTCTCGCGCGCCTTTGCGGCAAGCGCCCGCATGTCGGCGTCGCCGACGTCGACCGGCTCGGCGTCCTCGCTCATCTTCTTGGCGCTGCGCCAGATGGCATAGTTGCCGGCATAGGCCTCGACGCAGCCGCGCCGGCCGCAGCGGCAGAGCGCCCCGCCCGGACGATGGATCATGTGGCCGAACTCGCCTCCGGAAGAATGCGTGCCGGTGAACAGCTCGCCCTTCAGCACCAGGCCCATGCCGATGCCGTGCGAGAGCAGGATGGCGATGAAATTGTCGCGATAGCGGTCCGGGTCGCGCCATTGCAGCGCCACCGCCATCATGTTGCAGTCGTTCTCCATGGTGGCGGGAATGCCGAACTCCGCCTCGAGCATGTCGGCGAAAGGAATGTCGGTCAGCGGCGTGATCGGCGACCACAGCATGGCGCGCGCCTGGGAATCGGTGATGCCCTGGATGCCCATGGCGATGCGGGCGACGCTGCCCAGGTCGAGGTCGGGATCCTGCAGCCGGCGCCGGACGATTGCCATGCATTCGCCAATCAGCTCGTCGCGCGGCATGCCAAGCGTGTCCAGGCGCTGCTGTTCCTCGGCGATCACCTGGCCGGCATAATCGATCACGGCGACCGACAGGAAGTTCAGCGACAGCACCACGGTCAGGACCGCGGCGGCTTCAGGGTTCAGCGCCAGGCCGATCTGCGGCCGACCGCGTTTCAACGCCGTCGGCTCGTTGGCTTTGCTCTCGGTGAGAATCCCCTCCTGGATCAGATCGGCGGAAATCGCCGAAATGGTCGAGTGGCTGAGCCCGGTGGTCGCGGCAATCTCCGTGCGCGATGGCTGGCCGGCGCGGCGCACGGCCGAAATCACCATGGCGCGATTGCGCCGGCGCAAATCGTCGTGGCGGATTCCGACCGACATCGTCTCGCACGTCCTCCCGGGTCATCGCGGCCCGGTGATGATGCCCTGGCCTGTCGCTGACACGCCAGGGATAGTGGCAGAAGCCAAAGCGCATGTCATTATTTATTGCGGACGTCGAAAAAAATGCCGAGACCCCTCAAAAGCCATCAGAATCGCAGTTGACAGCGTCGTTTCGCTGGATCACTATTTTTTTGAGGCTCGAAAAAAAGCCTCTGTACCGGCCTTCGGGCCAGTCTGGGTCGCGCCGCACAGGGCGCAGGGAGGATATCATGAAGAAATTCGCAGCCGCCATTCTGGCGGGTGTTGCCATGTCACTGACGCTGGCGTCGGTCGCCGAGGCAAAGGACAAGGTGATCGGCGTCTCGTGGTCGAATTTCCAGGAAGAGCGCTGGAAGACGGACGAAGCGGCGATGAAGGCGGCCATCGAAGCCGCCGGCGACAAGTATATTTCGGCCGACGCGCAGTCCAATCCGGGCAAGCAGCTGACCGACGTCGAAAGCCTGATCTCGCAAGGCGCGAACGCGCTGATCATCTTGGCGCAGGACGCGTCGGCCATCGGCCCGGCGGTGCAGAAGGCGCTCGACGAAGGCATCCCGGTCGTCGGCTACGACCGCCTGATCGAGAACAAGGACGTGTTCTACCTGACCTTCGACAACAAGGAAGTCGGCCGCATGCAGGCCCGCGGGGTGTTCAAGGCCAAGCCGGAAGGCAACTACGTCTTCATCAAGGGCTCGGGCGCCGATCCGAATGCCGACTTCCTGTTCTCGGGCTCGATGGAAGTGCTCAAGGAGGCGATCGACAGCGGCAAGATCAAGAATGTCGGCGAGGCCTATACCGACGGCTGGCTGCCCGCCAACGCGCAGAAGAACATGGAGCAGTTCCTGACCGCCAACGACAACAAGGTCGATGCGGTCGTGGCGGCCAATGACGGCACCGCCGGCGGCGTCGTCGCGGCGCTGACGGCGCAAGGTCTTGCCGGCACCGTTCCGGTTTCCGGCCAGGACGGCGACCATGCGGCGCTCAACCGCATCGCGCTCGGCACGCAGACCGTGTCGGTGTGGAAGGACGCGCGCGAGCTCGGCAAGAACGCCGCCGAGATCGCCTCGCAGTTGGCCGAAGGTAAGAAGATGGGCGACATCGCCGGCGCCAAGGATTTCACGACGCCCGGCGGCAACACCGTCAAGTCGCTGTTCCTGACGCCGATCGCGATCACCAAGGACAATCTCAACGTCGTCATCGACGCCGGCTGGATCAAGAAGGACGAAGTCTGCGCGGGCGTTGCCGCCGGCAGCGTCGCGGTCTGCAACTGATCTCGAAGACGTCAGACAATGAAGCGCCGCGGCTGTCAGGCCGCGGCGTTTTTTCAAGAAGATTTGTGTTTCCGCCCCTGGCGGCTAACTTCTAGGCTGCATTCCGGCATCCGCGTCAGACGGCAGCCCGGCGGGAGGATTTCATGACCGACACGACCTCAAATGCACCGGCCGACACCGCGCGCGCGTCGGAGCTTGGCGCTGTCGCCCGGTTCCTGAAGGCAACCGAGCTCGACACCCGCATGCTCGGCATGATCGGCGCGCTGCTGGTCATCTGGATCGGCATTCACATCCTGTCGGGCGGACTTTTCCTGACGCCGCGCAATCTCTGGAACCTGTCGGTGCAGACTTCCTCGGTCGCGATCATGGCGACCGGCATGGTGCTGGTCATCGTCATGCGTAACATCGACCTTTCGGTTGGTTCCGTCGAAGGTGTGATCGGCATGATCATGGGTGTGGCGCAAGCCGAATTCCTCATTCGCGTCATCGGCTTCCAGCTTGGGAATCCTTGGCTCTGGATCATTGCGCTGGCCGCCGGCGTGGTGCTCGGTCTCCTGATCGGTGCATTCCAGGGCTTCATCATCGCCTACCTCGAAGTTCCGGCCTTCATCGTGACACTGGGCGGCCTGCTGGTCTGGCGCGGCATGGCATGGCTCATCACCAACGGGCGCACGGTCGCGCCGCTCGACGCTACATTCCAGCTGATGGGGGGCGGACCTAGGGGCTCGATCGGCGCCACCGCCAGCTGGATCATCGGCGCAGTCGCGTGCGCGGCTGTCGCTTTCGCGCTGCTCAACGGTCGATCGCAGCGCAAACGGTTCAACTTTCCGCTGCGTCCCGTCTGGGCGGAAACCTTTCTCGGCGTCGTCGCCTGCGCTGCCATCCTTTGCGCGGTGTGGATCGCCAATTCCTATCCGTGGCCAATCGGCATCGTGCGCCAATACGCACAGCAGAACGGCATCGCCATTCCCGAAAATGGACTGTTCATCGCCCACGGCATTGCCATACCGGTGCTGATGGCAGTCGCGGTCGGCATCGTCATGACGTTCATCACCAAACGAACCCGTTTCGGCCGCTACGTCTTTGCCATCGGCGGCAATCCGGAGGCTGCCAATCTTGCCGGCATCAACACGCGCTGGGTGACCATGAAGGTGTTCATGATCATGGGTGTGCTGGCCGCGATCAGCGCGGCGATCTCGTCGGCCCGCCTCAACGCGTCGACCAATGCGCTGGGCACGCTGGACGAGCTTTTGGTGATTGCCGCCGCCGTTATCGGCGGCACCTCGCTTGCCGGCGGCTCCGGGACGGTGCTCGGCGCCATGCTCGGCGCGCTGCTGATGCAGTCGTTACAGTCCGGCATGGTGCTGCTCGGCATCGACTCACCGCTGCAGAGCATCGTCGTCGGCGCCGTACTCGTCGTCGCGGTCTGGCTCGATACCGTCTACCGCAAGCGGGTCTAGGGAAGGAGAACCATCATGGCTGACAACACCGCTCCCGCACCTGCTCCCGCCGGCGTTCCGCTGGTCGACATGCGCAACGTCTCGATCGCCTTCGGCGGCATCCGCGCCGTCGACGACGCGTCGGTCGATCTTTTTCCCGGTGAAGTGATGGCGCTGCTCGGCCACAACGGCGCCGGCAAGTCGACGCTGATCAAGATCCTGTCCGGCGCCTACAAGCGCGACAGCGGACAGATATTCATCAACGGGGAGGAGGCTTCGATCTCCAATCCGCGCGATGCCAAGAAATACGGCGTCGAGACGATCTACCAGACGCTGGCGCTGGCCGACAATGTCGATGCCGCGGCCAATCTCTTCCTCGGCCGCGAGCTGATGACGGGCTGGGGCACGCTCGACGACGCCGCCATGGAGGCCAAGGCGCGCAAGGTGATGGGCCGGCTCAATCCGCGCTTCCAGCGCTTCAAGGAGCCGGTCATCAAGCTGTCGGGCGGACAGCGGCAGTCAGTGGCGATCGCCCGCGCCATCCTGTTCAACGCCCGCATCCTGATCATGGACGAGCCGACGGCGGCGCTCGGTCCGCAGGAGACGGCCCAGGTCGGCGAACTGGTCAGGCAGCTCAAGGCCGACGGCATCGGCATCTTCCTGATCAGCCACGACATCCATGACGTGTTCGAGCTTGCCGACCGGGTCTGCGTGATGAAGAACGGCCAGGTCGTCGGCACCGCCCGCACGACCGATGTCACCCAGGACGAGGTGCTCGGCATGATCATCCTGGGCAAGTGCCCACCGGGCGCCATTCCGGGTCCCGGAGCGCTGAAAATCGCGGCCTAAAGCGCGTCGCGCTGAAACGGATTCAGGCGACGCGCTTTAGGGTCATTGTCTTGATGCATGTCGTTGTCCCAGAACCGCTGCACACTTCTGGGCGACATGCATTAAGGCCGTAATTTAGCTGGCTAATTCACGATCGGCTAATTTGACGACCGACGCGAGATTCGGCGTCGCCATTGTCTTGGAACGCAGACTTGCCCATAAAGGCGGTCAACCACCATGGGCCGCACCCTGCGTTGAAGAAGCTCTTTCCGATCGTCGCATTCATTGCCGTCGCGCTGATCAGCCTGACGATGGCGGGGTTCGCCTATTTCGCGACCCAGGAGGCAGCACGCATCAAGTTCGAAGGCACCGCCGACGATGCGCTCAGCCGCATCGAAAGCCGCATCGACCTGCATCTGTCGCTGCTGCGCTCGACGCAGGCCCTGTTCGATGCGCGCAACGGCGACATCACGCGCGGCGAATTCAATGCCTTCTTCACCGCGTTGAACATCGACGACAACTTTGCCGGCCTGCGCGGTATCGGCTTCCTCAGGCTCGCCAAGACCGGCGACGAGCCCGCGGTCGAGCGCGACATCCTGCACGACTACGGTTCGACGCATCCGATCTACCCGGCCACCACGCAGCAAGAGTGGCGCACGCCCATAGTGCTTTTCGAGCCGCTCGATACATCCAGTCAGTCGGCCATCGGTTTTGATATGTTCAGCGACCCCGCGCGGCGGCTGGCGATCGAGAAGGCCATGGCCGACGACCAGCAGCATGCCAGCGGCCTTATCCAGCTCGGCCAGGCCACCGGCGCGGCGCAGACCTTCCCCGGATTCCTGGTGTTCGTGCGGCTGAACGTGGAGACGGCCCAGGATGTCATCAATGCCAGCCGTTCCTCGACCTCCGGCTTTCTCTACGCCGCCTTCCGCGCGCGCGATCTGTTCCAGGTGGCGCTCAGCAAAGCTCCGCTGCTGCCGGTCAATGTCGAGGTCTATGACGGCAAGCCGGAGGCCGGCAAACTGCTTTTCCGCTCGGAAGCGCCGCCGGCGGAGCGTATCGGCGCGAAGCTTTTGGCGCGTCGCGATATTGTCGTCGCGGGCCGGCCCTGGACCATGCTGTTCAGGCCGACAAGTGCCTTCGAGCCACCGTCCTCACGCGCCATTCCGGTGATGCTCGGGCTGTTCGGCCTGCTGCTTGCCGGGGCTATCGCCCTGGTGGCGCGCTATCAGGAGCGTGCCTATGACGCGAAATCGGCGCTGCACGAGGCGACCGAAAAGAGCCTGCTGGAGAAGGACCTGATCCTGCAGGAGATGAAGCATCGCATCAAGAATTCGATCACCCGCGTGCTGGCGATCGCGCGGCAGACGGCCTCGCAAGCCACCGACGTCAAGGAGTTTTCGGCATCGTTCTCGGCACGCCTCCAGGCCATGGCCGCATCGCAGGACATGCTTACGCGTTCGCGCTGGCAAAAGGCGGATCTTGGTGACCTCCTGCGCATCGAGCTCGGGCAGGTTTTCGGCAAGGACCTGCCCGACGGCGTGCTGTCCGGGCCGCAAGTGCTGCTCGACGAGACGACGACGCAGGCCCTCGGGCTGACCTTCCACGAACTCGCCACCAATGCGCTGAAATATGGCGAAGCCGGCAACTCGGCCAATTCCGTCAAGGGAAGCTGGGCCCTCAAGGTCGATTGGAGCGTCGAAGGGCGCGGCCGCGAGCGGGAGCTGGTCCTGAACTGGCGCGAAGCGGGTCAGAAGAACCTGGAAGCGCCGGAAAAGACCGGCTTCGGCACCAAGCTGATAGATCTCAACGTCACGCGCGAGTTGGGCGGCACGATCGCGCGCGACTACCACGCAGACGGATTAACGGTGGAAATCAAAATCCCGTTGGCCGTGTGAGCGGCGCAAGACTCGCTGATGGCGGGGAACAGCGATCCAACTCAAGAGAAACCGGAGGCCGGCAGCCGGCCTCCGGTTCTTTTCCGCTATTAGTTGCAGCGAGCCGTGTAGATCCGGCCGCGATGATCGCGATACTGGCAGTAGCCGTTGCGCAGGTTGCGGACCAGGAGGCCCGACCCGGCTCCGACAGCCGCGCCGATCAGGGCACCCTTGCCGCCACCGACCAGGCCGCCCACACCGGCGCCGATCAGGCCGCCGCCGACGACATCCTGCTCGGTCGTGGTGCAGCCGCTGACTGCGACCACGGCAACCATGGCAATGATCATCTTCCGCATAGAATTGCTCCTCACTTTTGTCCTCACTTTTGGCAGCGCCAACAGCCATTTAGCATGAAAAAACCTGTTTTGCCTGCCCGATCTTACTGTTGTTTAAGATAGTCTTTTTGGAGCGCTTGCCGCTCGACGCGACAAGCATGCCCGAAACCTCCAAAGATGCGACCAAAGGGCCGTGGGGCCGCGCGTTCCAGGCGATCTGGGCCAGACGATCCGGGGCTGGAGCTGAAGCGCGTCGAAATGGATTCGTGCGGCGCGCTTCAAGTCTCGTTTTGACGTCGTTCTTCTGTGCACTTTTGGCCAAAGCCGCATGCAGGGGATCAGAACAATTGCCAGACCGCGGTCAGGGCAACGGCGGCAAGAAGCGCGATCGCGCCGAGGCGTAGCACAAGATCGGATGATCGCGGCGCGGGCGGCGGCTCGGCATCCTGGAAGCCGCTCATCGAGACGCGGGCGGCCTGCTCCAGCCGGTTCATGTCGGCAACCATCATTTCAATCTCCCAGGTCGCGCGGCGGGCGCGGATGGGTTTCCAGCGCATCCGTTGGCCGGGAGCATAGGATCGGACTTTATGGTGAACAGCCGGTTAAGCCTTCGCCGGCAAAGCGCCGCGCCAACGGCGGCGCAATCAATCCGTCTCGAAATTCCCGTGCGGGACGGTGAGGCGGTATTCCATCCGGTCCTTGCCGATTTCGAGCGTCGCGGAGCCATTCAGCGACATCGGCACCACGCGCTCCAGCGCGACGCTGCCGAAGCGCTTCTCATTGCGCGGCGCGTCGCCGACCGCCTCCGTCCAGGTCAGCAAAAGGTTGGGCGAGGTTCCGTCTTCAGCCTCGAGCCTGGCGCGCACCTCGACGTGGCCGTCCGGCCGCGACAGCGCGCCGTAGCTCACGGAGTTCACGGCCAATTCGTGCATCGCCAAGCCGATGTGCAGGGCGGCGTTGGGATTGAGATAAGGATTTTCGCCCGCGAACCGCAGGCTTTGCGCCAAATCGCTGCTGTAGCGGCCGACCTGGCCGGATATGAGTTCCTGCAGTGCCGCCCCTCGCCAGTTGGAGGATGTGACCAGGTCCTGCGAGGAAGCGAGCGATTGCAGCCGGCCGCGAAACCGCGCCAGGAACTCACCCAGCGTCTCGGTATAGCGCCCGGTCTGGGTGGCGATGCTCTGGATGATGGCCAGGAGATTCTTCGATCGATGGCTGACTTCGCGCAACAATGTCTTCAGCGTCTGCTCACGGCGTTTCTGCTCCGTCGTCTCCACCATGGTGGTGACGACGCCGAGGACTTCGTTGCCGTCGCCGCGGTCGGCGTCGATCCAAAGCTGGAACCAGCGGACGCCCTGGCTTCCCGGAATGCCGAGCTCAAACTGGTCCGCGTTGCCGGATTCGATGACCTTGAGTTTGGCGGCTCTTATGCGTTCGGCCTGCGCCGGCGAAAGCATATCCTTGCCGTCGGCGGTTTCGGACGCCCACGGCGCGCTCATATTGCGCGCCCAGACCGTTTTCATCTGCCGATCCTGGTAGAGAACCGAAATTCCCGCATTGTGCAGGGCATGGAGCAATGCGCGCCCCAGCTGCATCCCGCTTTCGGCTGGATGGATCGCGATCACTTCGCCGTCCTGTTTTTCAACCCTGTCCTTCGTGGGATCCTCGGAAGACATTGGAACATCCCGCGCTCGGTCCTTGAACGGCTCAATCCGCAACTGGTTCCGCACGGTATCGAGGCCTAGAAATTGCGGGCTCTCCAAAAACGGTCCGCCGGACGGTGCTCTTTCGAGGCGCCGTCCGGCGGTGGCTGGAAACCGTTTGAGGGGTGCGGCTTCCAGTGTTGCGGTCAGGCTCTCCTGAAGAGACCTGCGATGAGCGAAATCACCAGGAAGGCGAGGAAGATGAAGAACAGGATCTGCGCAATGCCTGCCGATGTGCCGGCGATGCCGCCGAACCCAAGCGCGCCGGCGATAATCGCAACTACGAGGAACACGAGCGCCCAATACAGCATAATGCGTCTCCTTCTTATGTCGGGAAAAGAACGTGGCTCGGTGTCGTTTGTTCCACCATTTGCTGAAAAAGACGATCCCCTTGAAAGGGCTTTTCAGGCCGCAAACAGACAAGCGTCACACGGAGCGCGAAGGCCTCGCGTGACGCCCAAGGTCTGGGCTGCGGAAGGGATCAGGCGGCGGCTTTGGCCTGCCGGTCGAAGAACAGGGCCTGGCTGATCAACGCCTTGACCATGTCGGGATTGAAGGGCTTGGTGACCAGGAAGGCCGGCTCGGGGCGCTCGCCGGTCAGCAGACGCTCGGGGAAGGCAGTGATGAAAATCACTGGCACCGGCGTCGAGGACAAAATCTCGTTGACGGCTTCGATGCCCGAGCTGCCGTCGGCGAGCTGGATGTCGGCCAGAACCATTTTCGGCCGTGTCTTGCCGAACATAGCCACCGCTTCGGCATGCGTGCGCGCCGTGCCAACGACGCGGTGGCCGAGGCTTTCGACCATCTCCTCAATGTCCATGGCAATCAGCGGCTCGTCCTCGATGATCAGCACGTCGGTCGCGATCTGCCGGGAAATCTCGTTGCTTGCCTGGGCAAGCAACTGCGAGAACTCATCCTCGTCGACATCGAGAATTTCCGCCGCCTCGTCCTCGCTGAAGCCCTCGACGGCAACGAGAAGGAAAGCCTGCCTCGGCAGGGGCGCGATCGCGTTCAGGTTGGCCGCGGCCCGCTGTTCCCAAGCGGTCTGTGCCTGTTCCTGCGGCACGCGGATGGCCACGGACGTGAACAGCCTGGCGAAAACCTTGTATAGCGCTATACGGTCGCTGGAGGCTTCGGGGAAGATGTTGGTATCGGCTATGATGGCTTCCAGCATCGCGGCGACCAGCGCATCACCGCTCTCCTGCGATCCCGATACAGCGCGCGAGAAGCGGCGCAGGAACGGAAGATGCGGGGCGATGGTTGCGGACAAACTCATTGTTACGTCTCCCTCAGATGACGTTGAACATTCAAGGCCACACTGATTGCCAGCCCCAAAAAATCAAACGCCGGCTTTCAGAAAAAGTTCCGCAGGCTCTGGAACTAAATTAGCACGCCGGCGTTTGGGGGTCTCGGGATGGGCAACCAGACGAGGGTTCCGCTTGCGTTGGGGTTTGCAGTCGAAGAGCGGTTTCGGGTGCTGGAAACTAGGGCTAGTATGAAAGAAATGTCAAAGAAACGGATGGCTGATGCCGCAAGCAGGCATCGGAACGGGGATGGCAACCCGCTTGGAGCAAACTCCGAAATCGCCCGCAAGCTCAAGCAATATTATGACGAGTTGGTCTCGGACCGTGTGCCGGACCGCTTCGCTCAGTTGCTCAGCCAACTGGAACAAACCGAACCTGCCCAGAAAAAGGACTGAGGCATGGCGGCGGTATCCCAAAGCTTCAAGACCGAGCTGCTCGGTGCGATCCCGAGCCTGCGTGCTTTCGCCGTGTCGCTGACGCAGAATGCCGACCGGGCCGACGACCTCGTCCAGGAAACGCTGGTCAAGGCTTGGGACAAGCATGAGAGTTTCCAGCCGGGCACCAACCTCAAGGCCTGGCTGTTCACCATACTGCGCAACGAATTCTATTCGCAGATGCGCAAGCGCGGCCGCGAAGTGCAAGACAGCGACGGCATCATGACAGCCAGGCTCGCCGTTCACCCGGCCCAGCACGGCCAGCTCGACCTCAAGGATTTCCGCGGCGCGCTCGAGCAACTGCCCGAGGACCAGCGCGAAGCCATCATCCTGATCGGCGCTTCTGGCTTTTCCTACGAGGAAGCCGCCGAAATCTGCGGCTGCGCGGTCGGCACGATCAAGAGCCGTGTCAGTCGGGCACGCACAAGGCTGCAGGAGATCCTCAAGATTTCCGGCGAGGACGAATTCGGGCCCGACGCGATCTCGGCGCAGGTGACGGGTTCCAACGCGGCGTGAGCCGAATCATCACCCTTGGTGCTTGCTGGGGCGATTGTCGTCAGGTTGGGGCAACCCGGCCGCATGCCGCCGCGACGGCCTCGATCAGATCCTCGCCTGAATATGGCTTGGTCAACAGCCGAATGTCCGGGAACGAACTCCTCAATTCGTCTGGATCCGAATAGCCGGAGGCGAATACGAACGGCACACCCTCGTTGCGCAACCCCGCGGCGAAATCCAGGGTCGAGACTGCGCCGAGCATCAGATCGACAATAGCTGCGTCGAAGCGGGAAGGCAGCGCCTGCTCGTCGATCTCCGCCAGCTCGCGCGCGATCGTCACATCCGCGGCGCCGTGGTCCCGGCAAAGCTGCTCGAGATCCATCGCGATCAGGATCTCGTCTTCCAGGACGAGGATACGGAGTCCGTCAAGCAATGCTGGCACTTATGGGTGTCTCCTCGGCAGGGCCGCACTCATGCGCGGAATCTGCCAACGTGTCATTTAAAAAAGACATGGGCGTGACGCCCGGTAAAAAGACATGGGCGTGACGCCCGGCGGAACCCGTACCGGTCTCAAGCGTTCCTATGCGCCCATCAGGGCAGGGATTTCGAAGAGGGGTCGAAATGTCCGGCCAAAGCACACATTCCGTCGCCAGTCGTCAATACTCTTGCGAAAAGTGCCCACTGCGACCGTTGCCCGCCTTTCGCGAATTCGACAAGCAGGAATTGTCATTTATAAGCACCTTCAAGCGTGGTGAATTGGCAGTCGACAAGGGGGCGACCGCGCCGCTCGAACGTGCCGCCTATCTCGTCGCCTTCTTCGCCAGCCGGGCTCGCCGCGCCGGCGCAGGCCGCTGAACCAGGGCATTTGACCGAGCCCGGAACCTTGGCCCCGGACGCACGTTGAAACCGAAGCAAACCCAAGGAGTTAGAGAATGGCAACCGCTGCCGGCAAATCCGCGACGAACGAAGCAACCACCGCCGAACTCGAGGCCGATATCGAGCAGCTGAAAGCGGATATCCAGAAACTCACCGAGCAACTCGCCAAGACGGGTCAACACGGCTATGGAGCGGCTCGTCGCGCCGCTGCGGATGGCGTCGAACAATTGCGCGCGCAGGGCGAAGCTGCATTCGAGAGCGTGCGGGGAAGCGCCGAGGATATAGAAGCGCAGCTGATCGCCAAGGTGCGCGAGAAGCCGGTGACGTCGCTGGCGATCGCGGCAGGCGTCGGCTTCCTCTTCGCCCTTCTTTCCCGCCGCTAGCCTCAGATGGGGGCGCTTGTCTCGTTGATCTCGGCCCTTGCCTCGGGCGAGGCCATGGCGGCTCTGCAAAGAGCGCGGATGGCGGCAATCCTTTACGGGCTTGCCGCCATTTTTGCCCTGTGCGGCGTCGGCTTCCTCATCGGCGCAGCCTATATCTGGCTGGCGGCGCGCTACGGGCCGCTGGCGACCAGTCTCGGCTTCGGCATCGGGTTCCTGGTGGTTGCCGGGCTCATTCTTGTCGTTCACAAGCTGACGGCCAGTATGCGCAGCAGGCGGCGGGCCAGACGGCGCCAGGCCGACATGACGGCGGTGGGCATCGCCGCGGCGCTTGCCCTGCTTCCGGCGCTTGCCAAGAGCAAGGGCGGATTGGGAGCCGTTGTCGCGCCCGCCCTGGCGGTCGTCGCCTATGCCATCTATCGGGAGAACGCCAAACCCACGCCACCCAGGCCGGACCCGGAAGAGATGTCTTAGGCTCAAATTTTCGGGATCGCTGATCCCCTCCACCGGGTTCGGAACCTTCCGAAACAGAACCCGTTACCCGCCTGAGGCGCCCGCCGCAGCGCGATATGGAGGCCGATGGTGACCAAGATCGTACCAGAAGACAAAGCGCGCCAAGGACATTGGGGCTGGCATGCCCTCAGAATCCTCGTCGCCGGGCTGCTGCTCGCCTTCATCGCGTGGGGGGCAGTCGAGATTTATGGAGAGCTGATCAAGTCGCCGGCGACGCAGCAGGCGGTGCCCGAAGCGCCGCCCGCGGCTCAGAAACCCGTCCAGGGCGGCTGACCTCATCATGCCGCTTGCGCCTGCGCATTGCTTGCCGGAACGAGCACCTTTAGCGCACCGGGGTGAATTTCAATCGTCGTTTCGCGCTCGAGCCTGATCAATTCGCCATCCAGGACAGCGCTGAACTTCCTGATCGGCGAGTGGATTTTCAGCACAGCCTTGCCAGCCTGATGAACTTCGACATGCGCGCTCTGGCGCAGCCTGCCGCGCAGCATGTCCAGCAGCAGCTTGGCGAGGTGGTGACGCCGGCGCGCGACGCTGACATAGATGCCGAGCACGCCGCCGGCCGGGTTGTCTGCATAGGGCAGATGGCCTTCGCCGAACAGATTGTTGGAGATGCCGATGCCGGACGTGCGGGTGACGATCTCGGCCTTGCCGACAGTCAGGCTCACCTTGAGCGCGGGCGGGTTCTTGATCGTTGCCCATGCGGCACGAATGGAAGCCCGCATTTTTCCAAGGCGCGAACCGAAATCCATGGCCTCGCGAAGCTGAACCATCTTGGCATGCATGCCGACCGAGAACTGATGCACGAAAGGCCGGCCGTTGGCGCTCGCCATATCGACGGCGATCACCTCGCCATCGGCGAAAGACTTCAACGCAGCCTCCAGGGTTTGCGGAATGCCGAGGCCGCGCGCGAAGAGGTTCATCGTACCGGCCGGCAGAATGGCCAAGGCTTTTTTCTTGTTCATGAGAAGAGAGGCGGCCGTGGAAATCGTGCCGTCGCCGCCGCCGGCGAGGATGACGTCGACGCGCCGCTTCGCAATGGCCTTTTCCAACGCCGCGGCGATGTCACGACCGGCGACGATTTCGATCTGAACGGAATGTCCGGCAGCTTCGAGTATCTGACGCAGCTGATCGGAAAAAGCCTGGATGTCGATGGTGCGGAGCATGCCGCTGTCCTGGTTCAGCACCGCAGCAAACCGCATACACGCTCCGTGTCGTTTTCGGCACCTAGGGCTGAATGACGCCTCAGCCGAAGGCTGAAACGAAAGTGCCGGCGCAAAGGTTCCCCGGGAGCCGGGATCAGAGCGGCGGGGCCGGCGGGGCGTTTGGGAACAACGTCAACGGTCACAACGTTGTGAAGCTGTCGACAATGGCGCTTCCGACCGGCCGATCCGAGGCCTGGGCGGCAGGCGTCATGCACGAAATCAGGCACGAGGAGAGACCGTCATGATCCGCACTCTTTTTGCGACAACAGCGCTTGCAACGCTGCTTGCAACCGGCGCTTTTGCGCAGACGACAACGCCCGCCCCCGCGCAGGCCCCCGCAGCCGAAAACCCGGCCCCGGTCATGCGCGCCGATGGCGCGCTGATGACCAACATTATCGGCGAGTCCGTCTATAACGGCACCGGCGACGATGCCCAGGACATCGGCAAGGTCGACGATGTCGTCTTCGATTCCGCCGGCAAGGCGAAGTCCGCCATTATCGGGGTCGGAGGCTTTCTTGGCGTCGGCACGAAGGACGTCGCCTTCGACTACAGCAAGCTGGAGTGGGCCGAGAAGAACGGCGACCGCTGGCTGGTGGCGAAGACCACCAAGGATGAGCTGAACGCTTCGCCGGCGTTCGATCGCAGGCCTTACGATCCGCCGCCGGCGCAGTCGGCCGACGCTACACAGCCCGCCGGCAACACGACTGCAACTCAGGCCCCGGCGGCCGCACCGGCCGAACCGGTGAAGAAGGCGGAAGGCAACCTCGCCACCAACATCATGGGCGAGTCGGTCTATAACGGCACCGCGGACGATGCCCAGAAGATCGGCGACGTGAAGGACATCGTGCTTGCCAAGGACGGCAAGGCCGACTCGCTGGTGATCGGCGTCGGCGGTTTCCTCGGCATCGGCACGAAGAATGTCACTTACGACTTCGCCAAAGCACAATGGGCGGAGAAGAACGGTGACCGCTGGCTGGTGGCCGAGACGACGAAGGAGGCGCTGCAGGCGCAGCCCGACTTCAACCGCAAGGCCTATGATCCGGCTCCCGGGTCGACGGCGGCCGCGAACAATGCGCCGGTCAAGACCACGCCCGCGGTGGCCTCTTCGGACACGACCTCCGACAAGGGCGCCAAGCCGGCTCAGCCAGCCCAATCGACGGCTGAGAACAAGCCTGCGACGCCGCCCGCTTCGAGCACGGCTGAGAACAAGCCTGCCGACAACGGCACCGCCGCCACCGACCAGACCAAGACCGCGTCCATCGACAAGTCGACGCTGACCGAAATGCCGATGGGCAACATCCGCGGCGACGATCTCAAGGGCACGACGGTTTATGGGGCGAACGACGCCGAAATCGGCTCGATCGGCGACGTCGTGCTGACGCCCGACAACAAGCCCGACGCGGTGATCGTCGATGTTGGCGGCTTCCTCGGCGTTGGCGCCAAGGAAGTGGCGCTCGGCATGGACAAGCTCAAATTCATGACCGACAAGAACGGCAAGAAATATCTCTACACCAACTTCACCAAGGAACAGCTGCAGGCGCAGACGGCCTATGACAAGAGCAGTTATGCCGCGAAGCGGGATCAGCAGCGGATGGTGTTGAAGTAAGGGAATAGGGCAGTAGGGCAGTAGGGCAGTAGGGCAGTAGCAGGGCTCTGAGCATACTGCCTTACTGCCCTACTCCCTTACTGCCCTACTCACATATCCCACCACGCCATCATCCGTCAGTTCCGCCAGCGCCAGCGACTGGTCCAGATGAGCGGCGCGCCAGGCGAGCATCCTCTCGGCGAGTTCCAGCCGCATCGGCAGATAGGCCGGATCGTCAGCCGCATTGTTCAGCTCGCCCGGGTCTTTCGACAGGTCGAAGAGAAGCGGCGGCAGGCGGCCGCCGAAATGCACGTATTTGAAGTCCGCCGTGCGGATGACGGCGAGGTTGCAGGCGCGCGATCCGATGCCGAAATGGCGCTCGGCTTCGCCATCGGCGATTGAGCGGAAATCGAATTCCCAATGCGCTGCATCACGCCAGGTTTCCGGCTGGTTGCCGTCGATCCATGGCGCCAGCGACCTGCCGTCGAGATGCGGCTCCGGCGCGGCGCCGATCAGATCGAGCAAGGTCGGGAAGATGTCGACGGCCTCGGTGAAGCGGTCAACGGATGCGCCGGCGGCGGCGCTTCGGCGCGGATCGCGAATGATCAGCGGAATATGGTAGCTGGCATCGAAGAAGCCGCCTTTGCCGAGCATGAAATGGTCGCCCATCATCTCGGCATGGTCTGAGGTGAGCACGATGACGGTGTCGTCCCAGGCGCCGGCTGATTTGATCGCTTGCCAGACGCGGCCGAGTTGCGCGTCGACCTCGGAGATCATGCCATAATAGATCGCGCGGATGCGGCGGAAGTTCTCCTCGCTCCAATCCGGCACTTTGCCCTCGATGCCGGGGACGAATTTTCTCCTCTTCTGCCTGGCGAGATCGTAGGCGAGGTAGGGGTGGCTCCCGGCTTCGGCCTGCCAGCTTGCCGCGCGCTTGAAAGCGGGACCTTCAGCCGGGTCGTACATGGAGTTGTAGGGTTCCGGCACGATGAAGGGCGGGTGCGGGCTGATGAGCGAGATGTGCGCGAACCATGACGCGCTTTTCTCCTGCTCGCCAAGCCAGCGGATGAATTCGCCGGTCAAGAACGCGGTCGGCGTCTGGTCTTTTGAATAGACCGGCGGCCCGTTGGTCAGGTCGCCTTTGGCCTGCCCGCCTGCGGGACGATGGATATCCGGGCTGCCGCCGCTTGTATCGATGCCTTGCGCTCGCAGCCATGACAGCCATTGCGTCTGGTGCTCCGGCAAGGACTGGCGCACGGTGAAGCCGGGCAGCACGCCTTCATAGCTGCGCAGACGCGGATCCCCGGCCGCAAGCTGGCGCGGATCGAGCGAGACATCGGTGTAGCCGAACAAGGTCGGGTCGTAGCCCGCCGCGCGCGCCGAAAGCGCAATGTTGCCGTGGCGAGCATCGAGCGGCGTGCCGTTGCGGCAGACGCGATTGTTCATCTGGTAGAGCCCGGTGTAAAGGCAGGCGCGGGCCGGCGAGCAAGGCGCGGCTCCGCCATAGTGGCGCCGGAAGAGCACGCCTTCGGCGGCGAGCGCATCCACATTCGGCGTCTTTACCACCGGATGGCCGGCGGCCGACAGGCAATCGCCACGCCACTGGTCGCAAGTGATGAGGAGAACATTCGGGCGGCTCGGCGAATCGTCCAAGATTGTCTCCCTGCGAAAGCGCCCAGATGGAACGGAAAATCACTGCGTTGCAAGCCGACGCTGGTGATAGTTCGGTGAACATATTTAGGCGGTCGTTCACTTTTATAAAACAGTCCATTCTGTGTTTGCCCGCTTTGCCGTTGGCCGGGCTATCCTCATATTGGGGTGGAGAGCGGCGAGGGCCGCATAAAGAACAAGGGAAGGGGCATAATCATGCTCAATCAGATCAAGGGGCTGCATCACGTCACTTCGATGGCCAGCGACGCACGCCGCAACAATGAGTTCTTCACGAAAAAGCTCGGCCTGCGCCGGGTCAAGAAGACGGTCAATTTCGACGCGCCGGATGTCTACCATCTCTATTATGCCGACGAGATCGGCACGCCGGGCTCGGTGATGACTTATTTCCCGTTTCCCGATATCGCCCGGGGCCGGCATGGCGTCGGCGAAGTCGGCGCCACGGTCTTCTCGGTGCCGGAAGGCACGCTCGCCTATTGGGAAAAGCGCTTCACCGACGAGGGCGTGGGCAATGCTGCCCGCGGCGAAAGTTTTGGCGAACAGCGGCTCACCTTCACCGGTCCCGATGGCGACAGCTTTGCGCTCGTCGAGGACAAGGCCGACAGCAGGGCGCCCTGGGTCAAGGGCGGAGTTCCCGGCGACGAGGCGATCCGCGGCTTTCATTCGGTTTCGCTGCGCCTGAAGGATGGCGGCGCCACCGAGGAGCTCTTGAAGTTCATGGGCTATGAGGAAGTCGACAAATCCGGCAATATCCGCCGGCTTGCGATCAAGAACGGCAACGGCGCCGATGTCGTCGACATCGAATCGCTGCCGGGCGCCGGCTTTGCCAATCTCGGCGCCGGCTCGGTGCATCACGTCGCCTTCGCGGTCGAGGACCGCGCCAGGCAGCTCGAGGTGCGCAAGGCGCTGGTCGACACGGGTTATGGCGTGACGCCGGTCATCGATCGCGACTACTTCTGGGCGATCTATTTCCGCACGCCGGGAGGCGTTCTGTTCGAGGTGTCGACCAACGAGCCGGGCTTCGACCGCGACGAGGACACTGCGCATCTCGGCGAGGCGCTGAAGCTGCCGACGCAGCACCAGCATCTGAGGCCCTATCTCGAACAGCACCTGCAGAAGCTGGAGGACTAAGGCCATGAGCAAGGACGCTTACATCCACAAGGTGCTGCCCGGTTCGCCGGGCAGTCCGCTGCTCTTCGTCTTCCACGGCACCGGCGCGGACGAGAATCAGCTTCTTGGTTTCGGCCGTGAGCTTCTCCCTTCGGCGACGATCATCTCGCCGCGCGGCGACGTGTCGGAGCAAGGCGCTGCCCGCTTCTTCCGCCGCACCGGCGAGGGCGTCTACGACATGGACGACCTGGCGCGCGCGACATCGAAGATGGCGGGCTTCGTCAAGGCGCATGTCGAGGCGGCAAAACCGCCGGCGGTGTTCGGCCTCGGCTACTCCAACGGCGCCAACATCCTGGCGTCGGTGGTGTTCGCCGAGCCCGGCCTGTTCGATGCCACGGCGCTGATGCATCCGCTGATCCCGTTCGAGCCTCAAGTGCAGGGAAGCCTTGCCGGCCGCCACATCCTGATCACGGCAGGCAGGCGCGATCCGATCTGCCCGCCCAATCTGACGTCGCGGCTCGAGGCCTATTTGCGCGCCGACGGCGCCGATGTCACAGTGGAATGGCACGACGGCGGGCATGAGGTTCGGCCAAACGAAATCGCGGCGGCGCAGCGGCTCTTTGCTCCGGCGCCCGCTGCCGAAGGAGGCAAGATCAATGGCTGACCAGCTGCCCGAGATCGAACTGGAGGACCGCGGCTCCAAGGGGCGCTACGTGCTGCGCGGACCCGGCGGCGCCGAGGCCGAGATGACCTTCACCAAGATCGGCGAGCATCAGCTGATCATCGACCACACCGAGGTGCCGGACGTCTTTCGCGGCCAAGGCGCCGGGCTTCGGCTCGTCACCCGCGCGGTCGAGGATGCGCGCGCCGCCGGCAAGAAGATCATCCCGCTCTGCCCCTTCGCCAACGCCCAGTTCCGTCGCCATCCGGAATGGGCGGATGTGCTGAAGCAGTGAGTTCTTTCCTTCTCCCCTTGTGGGAGAAGGAAAAGCGCTGGCCTGGCATTTGCGCCGCCCGGCCATCTTGCCTAAGTTGACGGTTCGCTCGGACGAAACTTGTTGTCCCGCCCGTCACCGATTTGAATGGCTCCCCCGATGACCGATACCGATTTGATCCCCGTTTTCGACGGACATAACGACACGCTGCTTCGGCTCTACCAGTCGAAGGGAGCGGACGTTGAAAAGCTGTTCATCGAGGGAACGCCGGGCGGCCATATCGACCTGCCGCGCGCCAGGAAGGGCGGCTTTGCCGGCGGCATGTTCGCGATCTTTCCGCCGCCGGTCGAAAAGAGCAAACGCAGCGCGGTACCGCCGGCGCCGAGCGACAATGAGCCCCTGCCGCCGGAATTGCCGCAGGCCGAGGCGATCACCTCGACCATCGGCATGGCCTCGATCCTGTTCCGGCTGGAGCGCGCCGGGGCGCTGACCGTCTGCCGCAGCGCCGGCGATGTGCGCGACGCGATGGCGAAGGGCTCGATCGCGGCGGTGTTCCATATCGAAGGCGTCGAGGCGATCGATCCCGAGCTTGCCATGCTCGACGTGCTGCACGCCGCCGGCCTGCGTTCGCTGGGCATTGTCTGGAGCCGCCCGAATGCTTTCGGCAGCGGCGTGCCGTTCCGCTTTCCCTCGTCGCCGGACACCGGTCCCGGCCTCACCGATGCCGGCAAGGCGCTGGTCAAGGCCTGCAACAAGCTCAGGATCATGATCGACCTCTCGCATCTCAACGAGAAGGGGTTTCGCGACGTGGCCGATCTTAGCGATGCGCCGCTGGTCGCCACCCATTCCAACGTGCATGCGATCTGCGGCCATTCGCGCAATTTGACCGACTGGCAGCTTGGCGCGATCCGCGAGACCGGCGGCATGGTCGGCCTGAATTTCGCCACCGGCTTCCTGCGCGAGGACGGCCGCATGAACGCCGACACCAGTATCGATATCATGGTGCGCCACATCGACTCGCTGTTGCAGGCGCTGGGCGAAGACGGCGTCGGGCTAGGCTCGGATTTCGACGGCGCCATGATCCCGGCCCCTATCGGCGACGTCGCCGGCCTGCCCAAGCTCATCGACGCGCTCGCCGCGCGCGGTTTCGGCCGCGCGCTGATCGAGAAGATCGCTTATCGGAACTGGCTGAGTGTGCTTGAGCGGACGATCGGATAGGCACCCGTGTGAAGGGACGAGCTCGCGCTTTTCGCTTCGTCATTCTAGGGCGAAGCAGGAGCGAAGCTCCGTCGCGAAGACCCTAGAATCCATGCCGTTACCTCGGTCGAAGGACGCGGCGGAGCAGATTCTGGACCGCGGCAACGCGTTGAAGTCACGGCATGGATTCTAGGGTCTGCGCCGCGTCGCTTCGCTCCTTGCTCCGCCCTAGAATGACGATTGCGCGGTACCCCCTTCGCGGTGCCGCCACCGATGCCCTGCTATCCGCGTACGCCCGTGTGCCTAACCACCCATCCGCCGCAGCCATTCCTTGCCGACGCCGCGGTCGCGGATGATCGGCAGGGGATTTTCCGCATCGAGCCGGGCGCAGATGCGATAGACCTCCAGCGTCTCGGCGTTCATCTCGCCGCGCTTGTAGAAGTACATCGCCGCGGCATAGCGGGTGCGGCCGGACCACATCTCGCCGAGCGGGGTGTTGACCAGCGCCCACTGCTCGGCCGCTTCCGCCTCGGCTTCCAGGTTCTCGGCACCGCTTGCCATGGTCAAAAGTCCGCCGGCGGGTTGGCGGTGCGGCGGTCGAGCTTGACGAAGGGCCGCGGCACGACTTTCGCCCGCTTCATCAGCTTCTGGTACTGCAACTCGCGCATGGCGTAAATCTCGACCCAGAGGTCGTCGGCGATCGTGTCGCCATAGGGTCGCTGCAGCGAGGCAAGCGCGATGTTGCGCTTGGCCATGGGCGACCACATCGCCGCGCTCACCAGCCCGACCTCCTGACTCCGGCGGTAGTAGACGATGGCGTGCTCGGCCGGAATGTTGCCTTCGATCTCCAGCCCGACCAGCACATGGCGGAGCTTTTTCTTCGCCCGGGCTTCGAGGATGGCGCGGCGGCCGTTGAAGTGTCCTTTTTCCGGATCGATCATGAAGCCGAGGCCGATCTCGTCGGGCATGCGCAGCCGATCGGTGCGGATGGCATGCTCGGAAGTGGTGAAGTCGGCATTGGCGACGATCAGTCCGGCTTCCAGACGGGCGCGGTTCAGCGCCGTGTAGCCGATGGCTCGGATGCCGCGCGGCTCGCCCGCCGCCATCAGCCGGTCCCATAGGCTCAGCGCCTTGTCGGTCGGCGCGAACAGTTCGTAACCGAGATCGCCGGTGAAGCCGGTGCGCGAGATGGTGACCGAAGCGCCGTCATGCGGGAACTCGGCAAGGTCGAACACCTTCAGCCGCTCGATGCCTGCGAAACCGGCGTCGCGCAGGATGGCGAAGGATGTCGGGCCTTGCAGCGCCAGCCCAGCGACGGCTTCGGTTTCTTCCTTGACGCTCACCTCATACCGAAAGGCACTGTCAAGCAGCCAGGGCAGATGCCGTTCCTGCGAGCACAGCCGGAAGCGTGTCGGCGAGAGACGAAACAGGGTGCCGTCATCGAGCACGAAACCGTCGTCGTCGCACCATGCGGTGTAGTGGACCCGGCCGGGCTTGAGCCTGGTCACGTCGCGCAAGGTGACGCGGTCGAGATAGGCTTCGGCGTCTGGACCCTCAATCCGGTATTTGGTCATCGGCGAGATGTCGAACAGCGCCGCCTGGCTGCGGATGGCGAAATATTCGAGTTCCTCGTCCCATAGCGAATGGGGCGCGCGATAGCCGGCCCAGCTGTACCAGTCCTGCTTGAACCCCAGCGCGTCGATGCGCGGCTGGAACGGTGTGCCGAGCCGCAGCGTGCGGAAGTGGGATTGCGCGAGAGTGCGGGCGTCGGTTGACGACTTGATGGTGGGGTGATGGTTCACGACGGCGTTCCTTCGCCGTAGAGCGCGGTTTTAGCGATTTGCAAAAACATATCTATGCCCTCATCGCAATAATACGCCGCGCGGCGTTGAGGCCGGGCGCGCCTGAGATGCCGCCGCCCGGATGCGAGCCCGCGCCGGCAAGGAACAGTCCTTCGAGCGGCGTGTCGTAGCCCGACCAGCAGGAGACCGGCCGCGACATCAGCATCTGGTCGGCCTGCAACTCGCCATGGTGCCAGTGGCCGCCGGGGATACGGTAGCGTGTCTCGATATCGGCCGGCGTCAGAAGCTCTGCGTGGCGCACCGTCACGCCGATGCCCGGCGCGTAGGCTTCGAGCTGCGCCATGATCGCCTTGAGGAATTGCGGCTTGCCGGCGCTCCAGCCTTCTTTCAGCGCATAGGGCGCGTATTGCACCACCGCGGAGAGCACGCAGGCGCCGGACGGTGCGAGCGAGGCATCGATCAGGCTGGGCAGCGTGATCTCCATCATCGGCTCGGGCGAGAACTCGCCATATTTCGACGGGTTGAAGGCGCGCTCGACATGGTCGGGCGAAGGCGCAATGACGAGGCGGCCCTTGTGGCCGGCGGCGTCGACGCCGGTGAATTGCGGCGGCCGGTCGAGCGCCAGATGCAGTTTCGCCGCATCGCCCTTCATGCGGATGTTCTTGACCTTGCGGACGAAGCCAATATCGACCTCGCGCGGACCGACCAGATCGAGGATCGTCGTTGCAGGATTGATCGCGGAGACGACGGTCTTTGCCCGTAACATTTCGCCGCTTTGCGTGACGACGCCGACGGCGCGGCCTTTTTCGACGATGACCTTGGCGACCGGCGATGCCTGGCGAATAGAAACGCCGGCCTTTTCGGCTGCCGCGCGGATGGCGGCGACGATGGTGCCCATGCCGCCTTTCGGCTGCATCTGCGCGCCGGCGAGGCCGCCGATCTCGCCGGCCAGCCGGTAGTAGAGACCGAGCAGCGACGTCGGCGAGCGCGGGCCGAGATGCGAACCGAGCGTGGCGTCGAAAGCGAGCAGGCCCTTCAGCCGGTCGTCGGAGAGCTGCTCGTCGAGCAGGTCATAGACGTTCATCAGAAGCACACGCAGGAAGTCGCGCATGTCTTCCTTGCCGAGCTTCTTCAGCGCCAGCGCCGTCTGGCCGAGGCCCGTCATTTCAGCGAGCGACATGCCGGCAAGGTCGGGCGGCTGGCGCGACAGGAACGGCTTCAGGATACCGGCGTAACGCAGCAGCTGCGCGCGCAACTCCTTCCAGGCGGATTGTTCCGAAGGGCTGGCGCCGGCCAGCACCTCGCCATAGGCGCCGTGCAGCACCAGCGGACCGTCCTTCGACAGCGCCACCGAGGGCACGAAATCGCCACGCTCGACCTTAAGCCCGTGGCGCTCCAGCTCCAGCGTCTTCGTGACATCGGGATGCAGGCGATTGAGCAGATGCGCGACCGTGGAAACGCGAAAACCGGGCGCGAATTCCTCGGTGCGCGCCGCGCCGCCGACCTCGTTGCCGGCCTCGAGCAGCAGCACCTTGCGGCCGGATTTGGCCAGCGTGGCGGCGGCGACCAGGCCGTTATGGCCGCCGCCGATGACGATGGCGTCCCAGTTCAAATCAGATGACGTCATGGGCCGGGCTCATATGCAGGGTTGGCTTGGCGAGATCGCGCAGGATCTCGGCGGCGGCGTTGCGTCCGGGCGCGCCCATCACGCCGCCGCCCGGATGGGTGGAGGAGCCGCACATATAGAGCCCGCCAACCGGCGAGCGGTATTGCGCGTAGCCCGGCACCGGGCGGTTGAACAGCAGCTGGTCGAAGGTGAGCTCGCCTTGGAAGATGTTGCCCTCGGTGAGACCGACCTCGGCCTCGATCTCGCGCGGCGTGCGCACTTCCATATGAACGATGCGGTCGCGAAAGCCCGGCGAATATCCGGCGATCTGGGAGATCACGCTTTCGGCGAAGCCGTCGCGGTCGGCATCAGTCCAGTCGCGCCCGTCGATCTTGGGCGGCGCGTACTGCACGAAGCAGCTCATGAAATGCTTGCCGGGCGGCGCCATAGTCGGGTCGAGCGTGGTCGGGATCATCATGTCGAGGAAGGGATCGGCCGACCAGCGCCCGGCCTTCCAGTCGTCATAGGCGCGCTCCATGCGCTCGATGGAATCGGTGAAATGCATGTCGGCGCGGTAGACCGGCGAATCCTTCGGCAGGGCCGGGAACTCGGGCAGCGAATCCAGCGCGATGTTGACCTTGCCGGACGAGCCGCGGATCTTGAAGTTCCTGACACGGCGCAGGAAGATGTCGGGCAGTTCCTTCTCCTCGACCAGCTTGAGGAAGGTGCGCTTGACGTCGGCATTGGAGATGACGAGCTTGCCATGGATCTCCTCGCCGCCGGCCAGCACGACGCCCCTGGCCTTGCCGTTCCTGACCAGCACATGGTCGACCTCGGCGCCGGTGCGGATGGTGCCGCCGGAGGCCTTGAAGGAGGCGGCCAGCGCCTTGGTGACGGCGCCCATGCCGCCGCGCGCATAGCCCCAGGCGCCGACCGAGCCATCGACCTCGCCCATATAGTGGTGGAGGAGCACATAGGCCGTGCCGGGCGACATGGGCCCAAGCGCCGTGCCGATGATGCCGGAAAGCGCGAAGTTCGCCTTGATGACGTCGGTCTCGAAATATTCGTCGAGGAAGTCCGAAATCGACATCGTCCAGAAGCGCAGGGTCAGCGCCATCTCCTCGGCCGAGAGCCCGGCGAACTTCTTGCCGAGATAGAGCAGTTCGCCGAGGTCGCGCGGCCTGAAGCTGGTCGGGTCGGGCGCGGTGCGCATCAGCAGCGGCTGGATGAAGCGGCACTGTCTTGTGACGTCGCGCGAATAGCGGTCATAGGCCTCGGCGTCGCGTTTGGAAAAGCGCGCGAACTCGCGTCGATGCGCGTCGTGATCGCGGTAGTTTGCAAGGTAGTCGCCGTCGCGCGTGAACACCGCGCCGCCTTCATAGGAGATCACCTGCAGGCCGAAGCGCGGCAGCTCCAGGTCGCGCATGATCTCGGGCCGGAACAGCGAGCAGACATAGGAGCAGTTGGAATAAAGGAAGCCCGGCGTCAGCTCGCGGCTGGTGGCCGCGCCGCCGACCCAGTCGTTCTTCTCGACCACCAGCACATCCAAGCCGGCGCGTTGCAGGTAGCAGGCGTTGACCAGCCCGTTGTGGCCACCACCGATGACAATCGCGTCCCATGCCTTCATACGCGCTGAACCTCCATTCGGGCTGCCTATCTTCTTGTTTTCACGCAATTCCGGACGGCAACCGCTTCACACTTTCCTGGAATTGCTCGGTGCGTTTTGTTCCCCGATTGCCGGAATTTGGCACGGATCACAGTTTTTTGTCCAGCCATATTGAATGAATGTTCAACAAATGGTGTTGCGTTTTCCCGTTGATGCGGTAGGCTTTGCACACATTTCTGGCCTGAATCACCAAACGGGCCCACATCGGCATTGGGGCTAGGATCCGATGATCGAAACGGCTGACGCCGAGCCGGAATATGATGACACCGCCATCCGCTTCCTCGAAGCGCTCTGGGGCGACGGCTACCTGTCGCCGGGCGGTCCCGACGAGGTCGACCGCGTGGTCGAAGGCCTTTCGCTCAAGGGCAAGACGATCCTCGATATCGGCTGCGGCGCCGGCGGCATCACGCTGCATCTGGTTGCCCGGCACAATGCGGCTCGGGCCACCGGCTTCGACGTCGAAAAACCGGTGATCGAGACGGCGCGGCGAGGGGCGGCAAGGCAAGGCCTCGAGGATCGCGTCAGCTTCGTCCAGGCGCCGCCTGGACCGCTGCCTTTCGCCGCCGCTTCCTTCGATGTCGTCTTCTCCAAGGACGCGCTGCTGCATGTGCCCGACAAGGACGCGCTGTTTGCCGAGATCTTCCGTGTGCTGAAGCCGGGCGGCGTCTTTGCCGCGTCCAACTGGATGATCTCGCATGATGGCGAGCCGTCGCCTGAGATGAAGGCCTATATCGCGGCCGAGGGGCTGTCCTTCGCCATGGCCTCGCCGGAGCGCTACGCCGAAGCAATGCGGCGCGCCGGCTTTGCCGACATCACGGTCCGCGACCGCAATCAATGGTACCGCGAGGTCGCGCGCGAAGAGCTGTCGCGGCTCAAGGGGCCGCTCTACCGCGGAGCCGCCGCGGCGGTCGGCGTGGCCTATGTCGACAAGAACATCAAGACCTGGGAGGCGATGCAGAAGGTTCTTGACAGTGGCGAGCACCGTCCCACTCATCTGCGCGGTTGGAAGCCGGTTGGATAGCCGGCGATGCTGGAGACCGTCACGCCCATGAAGACTGCAGAGGCCACCGACAACGCCGCTGAATCGGCGCAGAAAGGCGACGCCGAAAAGCGCGGCCGCAAGGCCTCGAAAGAGGTCAGGCAGCTGCAGCTGATCGAGGCGACGATCGATTCACTGGCCAAGCGCGGCTATGCCGAAACGACGATGGCGGATGTCGCCGACGGCGCGGGTCTGTCGCGCGGCATCGTCAACTTCCATTTCGAGAGCAAGGAAAAGCTGCTGATCGCTACGCTGCAGCACATGTATGACGAGTATTCGGCGCATTGGCGCACCGCCTTGCAAAAGGCCGGCGACGATCCGGCGAGACAGCTGCAGCAACTGGTGTGGGCCGATTTCGACCGTTCGATCTGCAACAAGCGCAAGCTCGCCGCCTGGCTCGCCTTCTGGGGCGAGGCCAAGTCGCGGCCGACCTACCAGGCGCTGAGCAGCTCGCGCGACGCCTATTACCAGCAGGTCTTCATCGACCTTTGCACGACGCTCAAGCAAAGCGGCTCCTACGCCTTTGACCCGCAGGTCATGGCGCTGGCGCTCAGCGCAATGCTCGAGGGCTTGTGGCTGCGGCTGATGATGGGGACCGAGGACACCACGCGAGAGACCGCATTCCAGGCGGCGAACGCGTTTTTGGCCGCCGCCTTCCCGAAACACTATGGCTAGCAACAGCCGGGTTTAGCAACAGCCGGCCAAACAAGACCGGCAAGACCAAAAGAGGATGGAACAGCATGAAAAAACTCAGCCGACGCCTGACTTTGACTTTGGCGCTTGGCGGCGCGCTCGCGGCCTCGGCGGCAGCGTTCGCCGTCGCCGCCGACAAGGACCTGGTCGTGTTCGACTGGTCCGGCTACGAGGATCCGAGCTTCCATGGCAAATATGTCGAGAAGAACGGCGACTCGCCGACCTTCGCCTTCTTCGGCGACGAGGACGAGGCCTTCGAAAAGATCCGCTCCGGCTTCAAGTCCGATCTCGGCCATCCCTGCTCGCAGAGCGTGGTGAAGTGGCGCGAGGCGGGCTTGCTGCAGCCGCTCGACACCTCCAAGATCTCCGGGTGGAAGGACCTCAATCCCGGCATCATGGCGATGAAGGACCTCGCCACGACCCCCGACGGCAAGGCGTGGTTCATGCCGTGGGATTGGGGCGATACCCAGCTCACCTACAACTCCGACAAGATCGCCGAAAAGGACGTGCAGTCGCTGAAGGTGTTCGCCGATCCGAAATACAAGGGCAGGGTCTCGATCGGCGATAATGTCGACGACGCCTACGCGCTGGCCAGCCTCGCCATCGGGCTCAAGGACTGGACCAAGATGACGGACGAGCAATTCAAGCAGGCGTCCGACTTCCTGCGCCAGGTGCACAAGAATGTGCGTTCCTACTGGACCGACACCACCGACATCGTCCAGCTGCTCTCCGGCGGCGAAGTCGACCTCGCCTGGGCCTGGAACGACGCCACTGTGCAGTCGGTCGCCGCGGGCGTGCCGATCAAGTCCAGGAAGGACACCGACGAGGGCATCTCGACCTGGGTGTGCGGCTACGTGCTGTTCAAGGACGCGCCCGGCAATGTCGACAAGGCCTATGACTACCTCAACGCCGTCAACGATCCCGAAGTCGCCAAGACGCTGGTCAAGGACTGGGGCTACGGCCAGGCCAATGCCAAGGGCATGGCCGGCGTCGACCCAGCGATGCTGAAGGAAAAGGGCTATGACAACGTGGAAAAATGGGTGGACAAGACGCTGTTCCAGCAGCCGCTGCCCTCGGAGCTCAAGCTCAAGATGATCGCCGAATTCGAGAAGATCAAAGCCGGCTATTGAGCTTTGCCCCAAGACCCGCCTGCTTCCCCTTCGAACGAAGCAGGCGGGCTCGCCAAAGCTCCTGAATTCTCCTAACTTCGCTTCAACCGTTTGCGATGGGGGAGTTCTCGCGTCATGAAATCCATGCTTCGCCGCCTTGCCCTGGCCGCCGTCGTCACCGTCGGCGCGGGTAGCGCCTATGCGCTTGCCGAAGGTGGCGGCGACCTCGTCGTCTTCGACTGGTCCGGTTACGAGGACCCGCTGCTGCATCCGGCCTATGCCGCCAAACACGGCGCCGAGCCGACCTTCTCCTTCTTCGGCGATGAGGACGAGGCCTTCGAGAAGATGCGCGCCGGCTTCAAGGCCGACATCGCGCATCCCTGCTCGCAAAGCGTGGTGAAATGGCGCGAGGCCGGGTTGCTGCAGCCGCTCGATACCTCGAAGATCGCGGGCTGGAAGGATCTCAATCCGGGCATCATGGCGATGAAGGATCTTGCCACCACCGCCGACGGCAAGGCGTGGTTCATGCCTTTCGACTGGGGCAACACCTCGCTGCTCTATCGCACCGACAAGGTGACGGCGCAGGAGGCGCAGTCGCTGAAGATTTTCGCCGATCCGAAGTTCAAGGGCCGCGTCACCATCGGCGACAATGTCGATGACGCCTATGCGCTGGCAAGCCTGGTCATCGGCCTGAAGGACTGGACAAAGATGACGGACGAACAGTTCAGTCAAGCTTCCGCCTTCCTGCGCGACGTACACAAGAATGTCCGCTTCTACTGGACCGATGACACCGATCTCAACCAGGCTTTCACCGGCAACGAGGTCGACCTGGTCTGGGGCTGGAACGAGACCTATGTGACGCTGAAGGGGCAAGGCATGCCGATCGCCATGAACCGCGACACCAAGGAAGGCATCTCGACCTGGGTGTGCGGCTACGTGCTGATGAAGGACGCGCCGGGCAAGCTCGACCAGGCCTATGATTTCCTCAGCGCCGTCAACGCGCCGGATGTTTCGGAGTATATGGTGAAGACCTTCGGCTACGGTCACGGCAACAGTGCCGGCATGGCGGCGATGGACCAGAAGCTGCTCACCGAGCGCGGCTTCGACAACCTCGACAAGTTCCTCGACAAGACGCTGTTCCAGCAGCCGGTGGCGCCGGACCTCAAGCAGCGGATGGTCGCCGAATTCGAGAAGATCAAGGCCGGCTATTGAGCAGTATCATTGCAAGGACCGACGTCGTCATCGTCGGCGCCGGCTTCACCGGCCTGTCCGCCGCGCTCGAACTGAAGCGCGCCGGCATCGATTTCCTTGTCCTGGAGGCACGCGACCGCGTCGGCGGGCGCGTCGAAGCCATCCGAAACGGGCTCGGCGAAATGATCGACAGCGGCGGCCAGTTTTTCTGCGAGGACATGCCTGAAGTAACGGCGCTGGCTGCGGCGCGCGGCAAGACATTCGTCGAAACCTATGTCGACGGCGAATTCATCACCTATCCGTCGATGTCGGCCGCGAAGGCCGAGCGCATGTATCGCGCCGCCATGGCGATCCGCGAGCGCATGAACAGGATCGAGCCGGACGATCCGGCAATCACCGGCTTGAGCGTTGCCGACTGGCTTGAACGCCAGCAGGATGACGCCGATGCCAAGGCCGGCTTTCGGTCGATGATCGAGGGCCTGTGGTGCCTGCCGCTGCACAAGGTGCCGCTGTGGTATCTCATCGATAATGACCGCCGCATCACCAATGAGGTGCCGGAGCTGCAATATTCCTTGGGCGAGACCATGCAGTCGCTCGCCGACGATCTGGCGAGCGATCTCGGCGATCGGCTGCGGCCGAATGAGCCGGTCATGCGGATCGAGCATGGGGTGCAAAGCGTTCGCGTAGCCACCCCCAGCGGCCTGATCAACGCGCAGGCGGTGCTCGTTGCGGTTCCGCCGGCAACGGCCGCGAAGCTCGCTTTCGCGCCCGCCTTGCCGCCGGCCTTATCGAAGGCGCTCGGTGTCTGGGAAAGCGGCGCCGTGATCAAGATGCTGGTGCGCTATGCCAGGCCGTTCTGGCGCGAACGGGATTTGAGCGGCATGGTGATGTGGCGCGACCTGCCCGGCCTGTTTGCCTGCGATGCCAGCAAAGATGCCGGGCATGCCGCGCTCACCGTCTTCGTCGGCGGGCCGCGCGCTTTGCGCTGGCGCCAACTGGGCGAGGCGGCGCTGCGCGCGGAGGTGACGGCAAAGCTTGTCGATGCGCTCGGCCCGCAGGCCGCCGAGATCATCGATTTCAGCTCGCGCGATTGGACAAACGACCCCTGGAGCGGCGGCGCCTATAGCGACCTCATCGTCGACGTGACGGCGCGCGATGCCGAGCGCATCATCCTTGCCGGCGCGCCGCCGGTCTATTTCGCCGCTTCGGAAGTCTCGCCATCTTTCCCGGGCTATGTCGAGGGGGCGATCGTCGCGGGACGCATCGCGGCGGCCAAGATTCAGTCGGCCATCGCCACCAGCGCCTCGGGGTCGTAGGCGAGACGGATCGGCGCGCCGACCGGAATGTCGTCGGCGCCGAAATCGTTGGTCTCGGTCACCGAAAGCGGCTTTTCCAGCCCCGGTATCTCGACGATCAGATGCGTGATCTCGCCGAAATAGTGGCGCTCGACGACCTTGCCGGCGACTTCGAATTTCGCCGTCGTGTTATCCCATAGCACGCGCAGCCGCTCCGGCCGGATGCCAAGCGTGGCGGCGCCACCGTTGCGCACGAAAGCCCTCGGCTTGTCGGTCCTGACGCGGCCGAAACCCAGCGTGTTGAGCAGCAGCGAAGCGCCGTTTTCCTCGACGATCTCGGCCTTGACGAAGTTCATGCCGCCGAGGAAATCGGCCACCTGCCGATTGACGGGGCGCTGGTAGATTTCCTTCGGCGAGGCGACCTGCGCGATGCGGCCGCCGAACATCACGGCGATGCGGTCCGACATCGCCAGGGCCTCATACTGGTCGTGCGTGACCAGCACGAAGGTGATGCCGACCGCCTGCTGCAGCCGGCGCAACTCGACCTGCATCTGCTCGCGCAGCTTCTTGTCCAGTGCTGAAAGCGGCTCATCCAGCAGCAGCACCTTGGGCCGCATCACCAGCGCGCGGGCGAGCGCGACGCGCTGGCGCTGGCCGCCGGAGAGCTCGGTGGCGTGGCGCTTGCCGAGACCGGTCAGCGACACCTGCGCCAGCGCTTCCTCGACACGGCGCTTCTCCTCGCCGGCGCCGAGCCTCAGCCGCTTCAGCCCATAGGCGACATTCTGCTCGACATCGAGATGCGGGAAAATCGCATAGCTCTGGAAGACCATGTTGGTCGGCCGCCGGTTGGCCGGAATGCCGTCCATCGGCTGGCCGTCGACGGCGATGGAGCCGCTTGTCGGCGTGTCGAAGCCGGCGATCATGCGCAGCAGCGTGGTCTTGCCGCAGCCGGAGGGCCCGAGCAGCGAGAAGAACTCGCCCTCCCGGATCGCCAGCGAGGCATTGTCCAGCGCCTTGAACGATCCGTAGCTGCGCGTGACGTCGCGGATTTCGATCATGGTGCGGTCTGATTGGGACTGGACCCGCTCAAGCATAGAGGCCTCCCTCGTTGTGGGTGCGTCTGGCCGCGCGGCGGCGCAGGATCTCGGCAATTGTCATCAGCACGAAGGACGCCAAGAGCAGCAATGTGCCAAGCGCCAGCACGCCAGGAAGCTTGGCCGCAAAACGCAGCTGGCCCCAGATGTAGATCGGCAGCGTCGCCTCGGTGCCGGTGAGGAAGAAGGCGATGATGAATTCGTCCAGCGAGATGGTGAAGCAGACGAGCAGGCTGGAGATGATCGCCGGCGCGACCATCGGCAGCGTCACGCGCCGGAAGGTGCCGAAGGCGCTTTCGCCGAGATCGGCGGAGGCTTCCTCGAGGCTTCGGTCGAAGCCTTCGAAGCCGGAGGTCAGCACCGTCATCGAGTAGGGGATGCAGACCAGCACGTGGCCGAGCACGACGGTGAACAGCGACAGGCTCAAGCCGAGCTGAAGCATGACCAGCAGCATCGAGATGGCGACGATCACCTCGGGGAGCACCAGCGGCGCCATGATCAGGCCGTTGATGGCGCGGCGGCCGGGATAGCGGTAACGGGTGATCGAGCGGGCGGCGAGGATGCCGAGCACCGTCGACAGGATCGAGGCCGAGACGCCGACGATGAGGCTGTTCCAGGTGGCGTCGATCAACGCCGGCGTGCGCGGCAGATCCTCATACCAATGAAGGGTGACACCCGAGAGCGGGAACTTCGGCGTCGCTGCCGTGTTGATCGAAAAGATCGGCAGGAAGATCACCGGCAGATAAAGGAAAAGCAAATAGAGGACGGCGTAACTCGACAGCCAGCCGGGCAGGAAGCGTCTTATCGCCGTCATCGCGCCAGCCTCTGCAGGGCGCGGAAGACCAGCACGGTGGCACCGGCCATCAGCGAGACGATGATCATGGTGGTGACGGAGAGCGCAGCACCCAGCGGCCAGTTCGACGCCTTGCCGAACTGCGCCTGGATGGCATTGGCGATCATGACGCCGTCCTTGCCGCCGACCAGCTTGGGCGTGACATAGTCGCCGACGGTCGGGATCATGACGATCAGCGCGGCCGAGATGACGCCGGGCGCCGACAGCGGCAGGGTCACGCGCAGAAAGGAGCGCAGCGGCCCGTCGCCAAGGTCGGTCGCCGCTTCGACCAGGGTTCGGTCGACCTTCTCCAGCGAAACGAAGATCGGCAGGATGGCGAAGGTCGCCCAGGCATGGGTGAGCGTGATGATGACGGCTGTGGAATTATAAAGCAGCGCGGTCGACGGCTCGTCGATGATGCCAAGGCCCATCAGGCCGGAGTTGAGCACGCCGTTGTAGCCGAGGATCACCTTCCACGACATCACGCGCAGCAGGTAGCTCGTCCAGAACGGGATGGTGATGAGGAACAGCCACAGGCTCTTGTGGCGGCCGCCATGGAAGGAGATGAAGTAGGCGATCGGATAGGCCAGGGCCACGGTGAGTAGGCTGACCGTCAGCGAGATGTAGAGCGAGCGCCAGAGCAGGTCGCGGTAGATCGGCTCTGTCAGCGCGATCCGGTAGTTCTCCAGCGTGAAGGTGTGGTCGATGGTCAGATAGTGCTGCGTCCAGAAGGAATGCGCGATGACGACCAGGATCGGCAGGACGAGAAGAATAAGGGCATAAACGAAGGTCGGGCTGATCAGGGCAAAGCCCTGGACGGCTTCCGATTGCAGAAGGGGGCTTCGTCTCAATCCCGCCATGCGTAACGGGGGCGACCCTTCCGCCGCCGCCGTCATTGCAGCGCTCCGGGCGTGATTTCAGTAGCTGGCTCGGACTGTCCCGCCATGCGGCCTTCCCATTCGTAGCGCCGGCTGCCTGTTCCCGATTTATGCTTGGAGCGTGATCGCTCCCTGGCTTGCCGGCTTTCTTTCATCATGAGCGCATCCGCCGATTGAAATCAAGCGCTATTTCTGTAATATTGATTGAACGGACATTCAAAATCAAGTGAAGAAAGGCCGAATTTCCACGGCTTTCCGCACCCCTTGATGTCCAAGGAAATTCTGCAACCTGATGATGTGAGGCGAAGATGGCGGCTCAAAGCAAGATCAAGGCAAGCGAACTCGTCGAGCCCGGCGATGACGACGCGGTCGCGCTCGCCAAGCGCCATCTCGTGCAGCCCTGGCCCTATGCCGGCTCGGTCGGCAACGAGGCGCGTGCGCTGATCGCCGAGGGCGACGGCATCTACATCACCGATGCCTCCGGCAAGCGGCTGATCGACGGCCCGGCCGGCATGTGGTGCATCAATGTCGGCCATCGCCGAGAGGAGCTGGCGAAGGTCATGTACGACCAGGCGATGGCGCTGTCCTACAACACGCCATGGTATACGATGAATGCGCCGTCGGCCGAGCTTGCGCGGCGTATCGCCGATGCAGCACCTGGCGACCTCAGCCATACCTTCTTCACCACCGGCGGCTCGTCAGCGGTGGAGACGGCGCTGCGCTTCATGCAGTTCTACAACAATGTGCGCGGACGGCCGGAGAAGAAGCTGATCCTCAGCCGCGGCGGCGCCTATCACGGCTCGACCTATCTGTCGGCCTCGCTCAATGGCCGCCCGCGCGACCGCGACTGGATGGACGGCGCCGACGAGCTGGTGGTGAAGCTATCCTCGCCCGATCCGTTCCGGCGGCCGAAGGGCATGAGCATCGCCGCCTTCACCGATTTCCTGGTCGACCAGTTCCGTGACACGATCGCGCGCGTCGGCGCCGATCGGATCGGCACCTTCGTCGGCGAGCCGGTACAGGCTTCCGGGGGCGTCATCGTGCCGCCGGACGGGTATCTCAAACGCATCCGCGACATCTGCCGCGAGAACGACATCCTCTTTGTCTCGGACGAGGTGGTGACGGGCTTCGGGCGGCTCGGCCACGTCTTCGCCTCCGGCGATGTGTTCGGCATCGAGCCTGACATGATCACTTTCGCCAAGGGCGTGACATCGGGCTATTTCCCGCTCGGCGGCGTCATCATCTCCGAGCGGCTGCTTGAAGAACTGCGCCGTTCGAACCATCCCGACGCCTTGTTCGGTCATGGCCTCACCTACACCAGCCATCCGATCGGCTGCGCGGTGGCGCTGAAGAACCTCGACCTCTTGGAAGAGGGCGTGCTCCAGCACACGCGCGAGATCGCGCCCTATTTCCAGGCGCGGCTGAAGACGTTGGAAGAGCTGCCGCTGGTCGGCGAGGTGCGCGGCGCCGGCCTGATGGCTTGCGTCGAATGCGTCGCCGACCGCGACAGCAAGGATCCACTGCAGCTCGACAAGGATGTCGGAAAACGCATCGACGCGCATTGCCACGAGCTTGGCCTTTTGGTGCGGCCGCTGATCAACATGTGCGTGATGTCGCCGCCGCTGATCATCTCACGCGAGCAGGTCGACGATATGGTGGCGATCCTGCGCGAGGGGATTTCGCGGACCATGGATGATTTGAGGAAAGAAGGGGTCTGGCGCGGGTGACGGCCTTTCCTTCTCCCCGTTTCACGGGGAGAAGGTGCCCAACGGGCGGATGAGGGGCGGCGCTGACATTGGCTGTTGGCCGTGCATGAGGGAACTCATCCGTTTAGGCGATAACCTCACCGGTCTGCGCTACGCCGGCTACAACATTCCATTCAGAAGATAGTCTTCTGAGGTTGACGGCAAGCCAATCGCGAGGCGCTGGCGCCGCCCCTCATCCGCCCTTCGGGCACCTTCTCCCCGTAGAACGGGGAGAAGGAAAGAAGGCTTGCCCCCTCGACCTCAGCGCGTCGTTCAGCCCCCACATGTCCTTTTCCTCCGGCGCCGTTTCGAGGTTCAGCACCGGAACCTGCTTGCGCAGGTGGTCGTGGTGGGTGCGCACGCCATATTCGAGGTCGGAGAGGTAGAAACCCTCGAAGGCTTCCGACAGCATGGACTCGTTTGACCACACCGAAAGCTGCACGTCCTCGTTCATTGTGTCGCGGTCGATGCGGTAGGCGAGGTAGCGCGCCGCCGCCTGTTCACGTGTCTCGTCCTTGTAGCGGTAGATGGCGCCGCGCAGCAGCGTCTCGCCGGTCGACAGCGGGAACTCCTGATAGAACTGCACGGATTCCGGCATGATCGACAGCGCGTTGTTGGGGAAGATGCCGTAGTAGATCCAGGCCTTGCGCAGATGCTCCGGCAGGTGTGAGGCATCGGGAGCCAGCTTGAGGTATTCGCGCACGCTCCAGCGCCGGCCCGCGTGCGGATTGTAGGTGGCGAAGGACCGCGACACGCCCTTGATGAAGGGTTCGTCGAAATAGGTCGCGCCATAGAGGTCCTGCAGCGCCGGATGCGCCATGGCGACGTGGTAGCCTTCATTGTCGACGTCGCGCACCGACTTCCAGTTGACCGGCGACTTTTGCGTCCAGATGCCCCAGGACGGCACCATGTCGGCTACATTGTAATGCGCCATTTCGGCCTCGATCGGCTTCAGGAGCTCAGCCACCGAAGGCTGCGGGCCTCCCTTGCGGAAGCGGATGAAGATGAAGCCCATCCAGATTTCGAGGTCGAGCGGCATCAGGCCGAATTCGGTCTTGTCGAGCTCGGGGAAGGAGCGCGGACGGGCCGCACCGCGCAGCGTGCCGTCTAGATTGTAGACCCAGCCATGGAACGGGCAGACCAGCGCGTTCTTGCAATTGCCCTGGCTATCGGCGACGACGCGGCTGCCGCGGTGGCGGCACATGTTGTTGAAGGCGCGCACGACGCGGTCCTTGCCGCGCACGATCAGCGCGCGTTCGCCGATCACGTCCATGGTCAGATAGTCGCCAGGGTCAGGCACGTCGGAGACGTGGCCGGCGATCTGCCAATGATTGCGGAAGACGTATTCCTTCTCGATCTCGAGAAGGGCGTTGGAATGATAACTCCACCCCGGCAAACCCCGCCGGTCCCAATCGTTGGGGATCGCCACGTCACGGAGGTGCGGGTTCATGGGGCAGGCTCTTCTTTTTGTTGAATACTCATTCAATATAAGCATATTTTTCATTGAAATGCAATGGCTTGCGGAAATATGAAAATTTCATGGCTGCAAGCCGAAGCCAGCCCGAGCCGGAAAAATCCCGGAAAATCCGAGCCTTAATCGAGGAAGCGGAACAGCAATTCCGAGCGCCGATAGCTATCGAGGACGGCATGTTTCGGTGGCACGCGGCGTGCGGCAGACAGAGGCGACGCGCTGGATTCAAGCGTTGCTGTGTGAGGCTGTTTACAGTCAGCCGGCCGCGACGGGTGCATATGTCCGCCGACCGGCTTCGGCGGAAGTCGAATGTTGCGGCAGGGTGAGCATGCCGGGTAGCCGGTGCCTGTTTCAAATCCTGTTACACAGGCAGTCGCCGCCAATCATCCGGCTGTTACCTGGTGCGATTAAGTTCGTTTCATACCAAAAAGAAAGATAACGAAGGGGACAACCGATGTTTGCGAAAGTTCGCGCTGCCGATACCAACCGCCGCCTGGACGGACCGGAGCGTAATGACCGCCGGCCGAAGCTTGCGCTGCGCCAGCGCGCCAGCGATCATCCGATGGCGATGTTCATGCTGATCGGCGCTTGCGCCTTCGTCGGCATGCTGGCTGCGCCCGCCTCCGGCCCGGCTTTCGCATCGATCAATCCGCCGGCCAATGTCATCGAGGGTGCGCAGACCACGCTCAAGACCGCCCGCCTGCCGGAACCCTTGATCGACTTTGCCTGCAAGGGCCAGAACTGGGGCGCCGAGAGCGTCGACTGCCTGCGCGCAATCGCCGAGCAGTCCGGCCAGCACAGGGAGCGTGCGGTGCGCATGATCGCCAACGCGGCGCCTCCCACCAACACGCCGAACGTTTTTTAAGAGATTATCACGACCTCCCCTGAGCGCACCCTCCAGCGCTCGAGTCAGGCTCCCGCCGCATGGTCGGTCGGGAGCCTCTTTTTTCGGGGTCTATCCATATTCAGGTAAGGCCGGCCTGCAAATGCGGGCTTCCTGCGCTTCCGGCCTTCGCCGGCCGAAGCACTCATGGTGGCGTGGCGGTTAAATCAGGGCTACGGCCCGCGTAGGCCGGTGCTCGCGTACTTCAAGTACGCTCCGCTCCGGTTCTCGGAACCCGCCATTTTCGACTCGGCCTGACCTGAATCTGAATGGACCCTGTGCTGGCGCCAGTTCAAAGCTCGCCGGCGCCTTTTTGCGATCTCGTTCTGGCCCCAGACCAGTCGCGCTCAGATGTGGGCGCCGTTGTCGGCGGCGGCTTCGTCGGCAATCGTTGCGAGGACGCCGCGGACATCGAGCGTCGAGAACGGCTTTTCCAGGATCTGCGGCCGCTGTTGCGGCGGCAGCGCCTCGATCTCCGCCTTGGCGCCGATCAGATCGCCGGTGACCAGCACGAAGCGCTGCGCCAGTCCCGGCCGTTCCGCCAGCAGTTCGCGGTAGATCGCCATGCCGCTGATGCCCGGCATGCGCAGGTCGGAAAAGACGATGTCGGGCGGCATATAGCCGTTCAACACGTCGCCAGCCGATGTCCAGCCTGCCACGACGCGCGACTTCAGACCCATCAGTTCCAGAATGTCGGACAACGAGGCGGCGACGTCCGGCTCGTCGTCGATCACCAGCGCGTGGCGCAGCCCGCTCGACCGCGCCGGACCTTCGCCGGGCGTGGCGCCCTTGCCCTCGATCGCCGGCAGTTGCACGACGAAGCGCGCGCCGTGCGGCTCTGCCTCCTCGAACCATATGTTGCCCTTGTGGCGCTCGACGATCGATTTCGAGATCGACAGGCCGATGCCGGTGCCGACGCCGACCGGCTTGGTGGTGAAATAGGATTCGAAGATGCGCGAGCGGATCGTCTCGGGAATGCCCGGGCCGTTGTCCTCGACGGAGAAGCCCGGATCGCCGCGTTCGCCGCGGAACGTCCGTACCTTGATGCACCGCTCGCCGGCGATGCCGGCCAGCGCGTGCTGGCTGTTGATGAGGAAGTTCGCCGCGACCTGCGTGACGTGGTCGGCGTCGGCCATGGCAAGCAGCGGTCCGGTGGCGAAATCGGTGTCGATGATGATGCCGCTGGAACGCGCGCCATAGGCGGTGACTTCGAGCGCCGCCCGCACCACCTGGTTGAGGTCCGTCTCGGCCTGCTCGGTCGGGTGCAGCCGCACCATCGACAGGAAGCTCTTGACGATGCGGCCGCAGCGCTCGGCGGCGGCGCGCACCTTCTCGGCGCGCACCTTGGTCTGCGGGTCGCTGGCGAATTCGTGCAGCAGCGTCGACTGCGCCACCACCACCGCCAGCGGGTTGTTGAGCTCGTGCGAGACGCCGGCCAGCAGCGAGCCCATCGCAGCCATCTTCTCGTTCTGGTGCAGCTTCTCGCGCTGGCGGTTGATTTCTTCCTCGGCCTGCAGCTTTTCGCGCAGGTCGCGGATCGAGCCGAAGATCAGGCGGCGGTCGGCAACGCGCATCTCCGTTGCGGTCAGTTCGATCGGGAAAATCTCGCCGGCAGCGTTCTGGGTAACGGTCTCCAGCCGCTGGCCGACCATCGGCGCGCCGCGGCCGGCCATGTAGTCGGCGCCTGACGCATAGCCCTTGCGGTAGTAGACCGGAACGATGGTATCGAGCAGGTCCTTGCCAAGGATGGCGCTGCGCTGGAAGCCGAACATCTTCTCGGCGGCTGGATTGAATTCGATGATCGAGCCCGACTCGTCGATGACGATGATGGCGTCGAGCGAGGCCTGCAGCATGGTGCGGCGGATCACTTCGCTGGCATGCGCCTCGGACGGCGAGCGCTCGATGGCGTCGCCGATGGCCAAAGCGATGATGTGCAGCGTCGCTTCTTCCTCATCCGTCCATTCGCGTTCGGCGACGCAGTCATTGACGGCGAGCGTGCCCCAAAGGTGGCCATGCGCGAAAACCGAGACCGACAGAAACGACTTGATGTTCTGTTTCTCGAAATCGGCTCTCAGGAAGCCGTCGAGGTTACGTGTGTGGCCGGAGAAGATCTTGCCCTGCCGCTCGTCCTCCTGCAGCCGCTCCAGCAGCGAGTCCGAGTTGATGATCGACTGCATGATCACGGTGGGGGAGGCGAGTTCGCCGCCGAAATCCGGATTGATCCAGTAGGCGGCGACGGATTGGGCAAAGCCTTCGCCCGGCAGTTCGCGCAAGCGGAAGAGAATGCCGCGCTGGCATTCCATTTTGCGGCACATCGTTTCCAGTATGCCGTCCATCTCGCGCTGCCAGTCGCCCGCCTCGCGCAGGCGGCGCACGACATGGACGGCCGCCATCGCGGCGCCACCCGGACGCGAGCCATGCATATCGGGACGTGCTGCATCAGCAGTCATGGTCGGCTGTCTCTCGAAACCCGCTTAGGCGCGTCGCGTCGAAAAGGATCGAGCGGCACGCTTAAGCCTGTGTTTGTGATGCATGTTGCCCAAAACCGCTGCGCACTTTTGCGCAACATGCACTGGGCGGGTTCAATTGCTGTCGCCGCCCGGCAGCGAGAAGATATAGCCTTCGCCACGCACTGTGCGCAGGAATTTTGGATTGGCGGGGTCGGCCTCGATCTTCTTGCGCAATCGCATGATGCGAATGTCGACCGCGCGCGATGATTCCGGATCCTCGACGAAGCCGATGGCTTCCGAAATCGCCGACCGTGTCAGAAGCCGGTTGGCGCGGGTGAGGAAAACCTCGAGCACGTCGAACTCGCTCTTGGCCATCTCGATGACCGCGCCATTGGCGCCGATGACCAGACGGCCGTCGAAATCGGCCTGGAAGCCGCCGAAATTCATGAAGCGGCGGTTGCCGGTTTCGGCCTTCGCCGTTTGCGGCTCGGCCAGCTGCGGCACGCGACGCAGCACGCTGCGCACCCGTGCCAGCACCTCGCGCAATTCGTATGGCTTGACGATGTAGTCGTCGGCGCCGAGCTCCAGCCCGACGATGCGGTCGAGCGCGGTGCCGGCGGCCGTGGCATAGATGACGCCGATCGGCGTTTTCGAGCGCAGCCAGCGGCCCAGCGACAGTCCGTCCTCGCCGGGCATGGCGATGTCGAGGATGGCGAGGTGGAAGGACTGAGCCTCGAACAGCGCGCGCGCTGCCGCGGCGTTCTCGGCCGTGACGACGTCATAGCCGTTGGCGCCAAGATACTCGGCAACGGCTTCCCTCAGATCCGGTTCGTCCTCAACGACGATGATTCGTGCCTTCACGACGCGCTCGCTCCCGCTTTCAGTGGAAAGTAGATTGGGTATAAACATGATGTCCAGCACTCATCTCGAGTTGTCTGTGGCGGGGTGGAAAAAATGGCCGCACGATCCGTCATTGCGCTTGTGTCCGTCGCCGAGGCGGTGGCGGGCGATCTCGCCAATCATCTCGACCGGCGCGGGCACGACGTGCGCCAGGCGCGCCAGCCATGGGAAGCGGAGACGCTGCTTTCGTCCGGAGATATCGATGTCGTGATCATCGGCGACGACGTCAGCCAAGCGGAAGGTCGGGAGTTGCTCAGGCGTTACGGCGGCGAGGGCGGTCCCGATTTCATCCTGATCTGCCGGCCGCGCGATCTCGTCGACAAGGTTCTGGCGCTCGAGCTTGGCGCCGCCGATGTGATCGAAAGCCCGCTCAACGTGCGCGAGCTTGCCGCGCGCATCGGTGGCCTGCTGACCAGGCGCGGCAGGGTCGGCGGGGAATTGATCGTGCTCGAGAACGCCACCGTCGACCTGCGGTCGGCCATGGTCATGCATCGCTCCGGCGCGGAAGACCAGCTTTCCCCGGGTCAGGTGGCGCTGCTCAAGCTTTTTCTGGCGAGCCCGCGCAAGGTGCTGACGCGCGACGACATCATCGCTGCCGCACCGGCCGAGAATGCCGACGCTTTCGACCGTTCGATCGACTCGCGCATCGTGCGGCTGCGCCGCAAGCTCGACACCGAGACCATCATCACCATCAGGGGCGCCGGCTACCGGTTCGATCCGCCGGTCTCGCGCAACGAATGAGCTCGAGTCAGCGAGCCGTTTGAGCATCGGGCTCCCCAAAGCGGCGGTCATTTGGCTCCGACGCCTGGCGCTCAGCGCACCACGATGACCGAGGGGCCGGATGACAGGTCGGCGCTGGCGGTTATCTCCGCCTGGGCGTGCTCCCTGAGCAGTACCGTCGCAAGCGCGGCAAAGCCCAGCAAGCCTTGCGCGTAAAGAAGTGCGGAAAGCACAGAGGCAGCAAATTTCGTCTTCATCTCTTTAAATCCCCAAATCTCGAAATCGTTGGTGCTTCAGGAAACTCCCGAAGCGCCCGCGCCGCCGACGGAGCCCCCCGCTGCGGCGCGGGCCTTCGGTCCTCTCGGCAGCAAGCAGCCGGAGGGGCCGCGTGTCCTCATCAGCCGAAGGCCAACCCGCCAGAGGGCCTTCAGCCGGTGGACGCGCAGGCTGGAAACGATCCAGACCGTGGCGATGAACAGAGCCATGTGCAGCGTCGAAACCTCGCCGGAACTCATCGTCGCCTGTGCCGTCACCGAGGTGCCGGCCACTGAGCCGGCGCCGCCGAGCACGATCGCCGCGACACTGATCCTGGGAAACCTGGGAGCGGAGTTTCGATTTTCGTTTGCAGATGTCTGTTCCCGTTACGTCAACCTGACGCCGGCCTGTATCCAGATCATGCCGCCGGAGAGGCGGTTTGTTGCAGATCGGTTTCGAAATTGGCTGTCAGACCGTCATATAAGGGTCAAATACACTTTCGTTTGCGCTGCAGCATGCCCCGCTAGTTGCAAATTGAGTGGCTGTCTCTGCCAGTTTTGGGACCTCCGGCGTTAACTTTTGGAAACAGATTCGAAACAGAAACGAGCATTAAGCGAAATTCAACTGAAACAGGCGCCCTCGATAAGGCGATCCATCGAATGAAGCCGGCTCGACCGGCAAAAAACAGAGAGGGATCGTCATGCATATTTCCGCCAAGCTCATCCATGTCGCCGCCGCGGCGTTCACCGGTGCAGCGCTGCTCTTCGGCGCCGGCAGCGCCGCTCACGCCAATCAGATCGTCGCCAAGGTTTCGCTGTCGCAGCAGATCATGGAGGTCACGGTCGACGGCCGCCCGACCTACACGTGGAAGGTGTCGACCGGTGACAGGATGCACATCACGCCGACCGGCTCGTTCAAGCCGACCCGCATGCATGAGATGTGGTATTCGAAGAAATACGACAATGCGCCGATGCCGCATTCGGTGTTCTTCAGCGGCGGCTACGCCGTTCACGCCACCTATGCCATCGGCCGTCTCGGCCGTCCCGCCTCGCATGGCTGCGTGCGGCTGCATCCGGATGCAGCGGCCGATTTCTATCAGCTGGTCGAGGTCTTCGGCCCCGCCAACACCAGCATCGTCATTGTCAAGTAACAGGCTGGGTCAAGTAACAGAACGGGTCAAGTAGCAGGCGGATTGCCGCCTTCGGAATAGCTCTGGCGCCGAAGCTGTGGGGCGACCGCCAAAAAAAGAGGCCGGGATTTTCCGGCCTCTTTTGTCTTTTTGCTTCGTCGCCTTGTCAGCTCGGCAGCGCCGGCATCAGGTTCGGATCGGGCTTTTCGGCAAGATGCGGCAGGTCCTTGCTGGCGATGAAGGTGTAGAACATCGGCACGACGAAGAGCGTGAACATGGTGCCGACCAGGATGCCGGTGAAGATGACCAGGCCCATCGAGTAGCGCGCGGCAGCGCCCGCGCCGCTGGAGACGATCAGCGGCAAGACGCCGAGCGCCATGGCCGCCGTGGTCATCAGGATCGGCCGCAGGCGCACCTTGGCCGAAGCGATGATGGCGTCGCGCCGCCGCATGCCATGTATTTCACGCTGCTGGTTGGCAAATTCGACCAGCAGGATGCCGTGCTTGGTGATGAGGCCGATCAGCGTGATCAGACCGACCTGGGTGTAGATGTTGAGCGTTCCCAGGCCGATGTTGAGCGGCACGATCGCGCCGAAGATCGACAGCGGCACCGCCATCATGATGATCAGCGGGTCGCGGAAGCTCTCGAACTGGGCTGCCAGCACCAGATAGATGACGATGACGGCTGCCGCGAAGGCAATCAGGATGGTATTGCCCTGCTCCTTTTCCTGCCGCGACTGGCCGGAATAGTCGATGAAGAAGGTGTCGGGCAGCGTCTCCTTGGCAATATTCTCCAGCGCCTGAAGCCCGTCGCCGGTGGTGACACCCGGCAGCGGCAAGGCTGAGATGGTGGCGGAATTCAGCTGGTTGAACTGTTCGATCGCGGCCGGCGAGGCGTTGGTCGAAATCTTCACCACGGCCGACAGCGGCACCATCTTGCCGTCGACGCTGCGAACGAAATATTCGCCGAGCTTCTCGGGATTGTCGCGGAATTGCTGCGGTACCTGCGGGATGATGTCGTAGCTGTTGGAATCGCGGTCGAACTGCGCCACTTCGGCGCCACCGACAAGCAGCGTCAGCGTATTGCCGATATCGGCAATCGGCAGGTTCAGCGCCGCCGCGCGCTCGCGGTCGATGGTGACGGTCACCTGCGGCGCGTCATAGGACATCGAGTTCTGGACGACGATGAAGCGACCCGAGGCTTGCGCCTTGTTCTTGATCTTTTCCGCCTGCTCGAAGACCTCCGAGGAGCCGCCGGTGGAGCGCACGACCATGGCAATCGGCAGGCCGCCGCCGGAACCGGGCAGCGTCGGCGGCGCGAAGACGAACGCCTCGACGCCCGCCACCTTGGCGAGGCGGCCCTGGATGTCGGCCTGAAGCTGCTTCGAATTGCGCTTGCGCTCGGCCCAGTCCTTGAAGGCGAAGCCGACGAAGGCGCTGTTGGTCGTGCCGCCGAAGGCGACGGCCGAGAACTGCGCCCTGGTTTCGGGAATGTCCCTCACCAGGCCCAGGATCTGGTTGACATAGGACTCGGTGTAGTCCGATGTCGCGTAGCGCGGCCCTGTCACGATCGAGAGCAGGAAGCCCTGGTCTTCTTCCGGCGCCAGTTCGCCCGAAGTCTTGGTGAACATGAAGCCGGTGAGCGCGACCAGCGCGACGACGATGATCAGCGTCACCGGCCGGTTTCTCAAGGAGGCGGTGACGGCCCGCTCGTAGACGCGCTCGACGCGGCCGAAGACGCCGTCGACGATGCGCTGGAATCGGCTGTGCGCGCCTGCCTTCAGGAGGCGGGCCGACATCATCGGCGTGATGGTGACGGCGATCACGCCGGACAGCACAACGGAGCCGGCCAGCGTGACAGCGAATTCGCGAAACAACGCACCGGTCAGGCCACCGGTGAAGGCCAGCGGCGCAAACACGGCGGCTAGCGTGATGGTCATGGCGACGATAGCCGAGAAGATTTCGCGCATGCCGTTGAAGGCCGCCTGCATCGGCGACATGCCCTCTTCTTCCATGTGGCGGTGGATGTTCTCCACCACCACGATGGCGTCGTCGACGACCAGGCCGATTGCCAGCACCATGGCGAGCAGCGACAGGAGGTTGATCGAGTAACCGACCGTAAACAGTATGAAACAAACGCCGATCAGCGACAGCGGGATGGTCACGATCGGCATCATCACCGAACGGAACGAGCCGAGGAACAACAGGATAACCAGGATGACGATGGCAACCGCCTCGCCGATGGTCTTGAACACCTCCTCGATCGAGGCGCTGATCTGGCCGGTCGCATCGTAAACGACCTCGATCGTCATGCCTTTCGGCAGCGTCTCCTGGATCTGCGGCACGAGCTTGGTGACCGCCGCAGCGGTCGTCAACGGATTGGCCGCCGGCGTCGGGAAGATGGCCAGGAAGGTCCCGGGCTTGCCGTTGAAGCTCACCCTGGTGTCGGTGCTCTCCGCACCGAGCTCGACACGCGCGACATCGCGCAGGCGCACCACCTGGCCATCCGTCGAGCGTATCGGGAGCTGGGCGAACGCCTCGGGCGTTTGCAGGGTGGAATGCACGGTGATCGAGGAGACCACATACTCGTTCTGGGTGTTGCCGGGCGCCGACAGGAAGTTCGAGTTGTTGATCGCGGTCAGCACGTCCACGGCCGTGGCGCCGCGGGCGGCGAGCCGGATCGGGTCGATCCAGACGCGCATGGAATATTCCTGAGCGCCGAAGATCTGGACGTCGGCGACACCTTCCACGGTCGAAATGCGAGGCCGTATGACGCGCTCGATATACTCGGTGAGCTGCTCCTTCGTCATGTTCGGATTCTGCATCGAGATGTACATCATCGCGAACTGCTGCCCGGTGCCCTTGACGATCACCGGGTCCTTGGCGGCGTCCGGCAGGGTGCCGCGCACGCCCTGGACCTTGGACAGCACCTCGGTGAGCGCGACGTCCGGATTGGAGCCGAGCTTCATCTGCACCGTCACGGTGCTGGAAGACGGGCGGCTGGACGAGGTCACGTAGTCGATGTTCTCCGTCGAGGCGACGGCGCGCGCGATCGGGGCGGAGATGAAGCCCTGGATCAGGTCGGCGCTGGCGCCAGGATAGGCGGTGGTGATGGTGATCGCGGTCTCGTCAACCTTCGGGTACTGGCGGATCGACAAGTTGAAGATGCCCTGGAAACCCAGGAGCAGGATCATGCAGGCCAGCACCGTCGACAGGACTGGCCGGCGAATGAAGAGGTCGGAAAAGCTCATTGCTGAACCTGCTTGTTCGCCGATTTGCTGGGGTCGATGGTGTTGTCGACGGCAACCGACATGCCGTTGAAGAGCCGGTTCTGGCCGGCCGTTACGACCTGGTCGCCATCCTTGAGGCCTTCGGTGATCTCGATCATGCCGTTGTTGCGGCGGCCGAGCTTGACGAACACCTGCGAGATGACGAGGGCCGGCTGCTGCGCTGCGTCAGCCGGCTTGGCGCCCTCGGCAGCCGCCTTGTCGGCCGGCTTTGCAGCGTTGTCGGCGGGTTTGGAGGCGTCCGCCTGCGGCTTGGCGACATCGCCAGCCGCCTTATCGGCGGCAGCCTTCTGCTCGTCCGGTTTTGCCGGCGCAGCCGCCGCACCCCCAGCAGATTTTGCCGGCTCGACGACGAAAACAAAATCGCCGTAAAGGCTCGTCGTCACCGCCGTCTGCGGCACGGAGATGACATTGTTCTCCTGCGGCAGCTCGACGCGGATCTGGACGAACTGGCCCGGGGTCAGCTTGCCTTCCGGATTGGCGACCTCACCGCGGATCGAAACCAGCCGGCTTGCCGGGTCGATCTTGGGATCGATGCCGCGAATGGAGCCGGTAAAGGACATGTCGGCGAGATTGCCACCAAGCTTGATGGCCTGGCCGATCTTGAGCAGCGGCAGCTGCTGTTCGGGAACGGTGAAGTCGACCCGCATCGTGTCGAGATCCTGGATGGTCACGACCGCATTGCCGGGTGCCAGATACTGGCCGATGTCGATCTTCGGAATACCGACCGTGCCGCCGAAGGGCGCGGACAATTGCTTCTGGTCGAGCACCGCCTGCAACTTGATCACCTGCGCGGCCGAGGCGTCCGCCGCGGCGCGCGCGGCATCAAGCGTGGCGTCGGTTCCGACGCCGCGCCGCTGCAGTTCGATCGCTCGGGCGAGCGCGGCCTGATCCGAAGCGGCCTGCGCCTTCTGCGCCACCAGATCGGCTTTTTCCACGGCATCGTCGAGCTGCACCAACACCGCGTCTGCGGCAACCTTCTGGTTGGCGTGGAAGAGGATGTCCTTGACGATGCCGCTCGTCTCGAGGGTCAGGTCGACGCCGCGCACGGCATTGACGGTGCCGATCGCCTCGATGCCGGGGGTCCACTCCGAAGGCTTGACGGTCACTGTCGAAACCGTCGCGGCCGGCGGCTTCATGGTGGCGAAAAACTGCTTGATGCCGGCATCGCGCATGAAGTTGAAGCCAACGATGCCGACGCACACCAGGGCGAGCAAAAGCAAAAATCCGGCGATGATGAAAAAGCGCTTCACGGAGAGACCCCTCGAGCCGGCAACCGGCAAAACAATCGATGCCGGGACACATATCGACGATAAGTCCCGATTTCAAATGGCGGGCGCCTTACTGTACCGGCTGGACGGTCTTGTCAATTCCGCATAGGCTAATGTACGGGGAGGCGCGATGAGAGTACCCAGGGCAAACTCACGCGAAAAGATACTTGCCGCAGCCGCCGACGTGGCGCGCGAGGCAGGCCCGGGAAGCCTGTCGCTTGAAGCGGTCGCCAGCCGCGCCGGAGTGTCGAAAGGCGGCCTGCTCTACAACTTCCCGACCAAGGCCAAGCTCATGCAGGGGCTTGTCGAAAGCTATCTCCGCGACTTCCACAAGGCATTGGAAACACGCGCGGCCGAGGCCGACCATGAGAGCGTGCTCTCGGCCTACATCAAACTGTCGGCCGACGATTGCGAGCGGCCGAAACCCTCGGCCTCCTGGATGTTCTCGGCGATCGCCGAAGATCCCGACTTCCTGACGCCGATAAAGGCGTTCAAACGCCAGCTGTTCGAACGGCTGAAGGAGGAGACGGACGATCTCGGCTCGCTGCTGGTCTGTTTTCTCGCCATCGAGGGCATGCGCAGCATGAATCTCTTCGATTCAAACGTGCTGTCGCAGGACGAGCGCGAGCTTCTGGTTTCCTCGCTGCTGAAGATAGCCGGTAGATCACCGAACGGTTAAGAGCGTCACACCAGCTTCATCCTAGCGACATAGCGTCCTCCCCGGTTCTTTGCTGCGAATGCAAAAGGAGTGGGACAATGGTGGACGTAGTTTCCAGTGAGGCGGGGATCCCGAGACCGGATCATCCTCTAGCACAATCGGGCGGTGCCAAATGGTTCCTGCCGGCTTTCGGCGTGCTGGTGCTCGTCGGCATCATCTATGTCGGCTATGCGCTCAGCCAGGACCTGGCCATCGCCAAGACGGTGCCCTGGATCCTGCTCGGCATCGCCCTTCTGATTGCGCTGGGCTTCGAGTTCGTCAACGGCTTCCACGACACCGCCAACGCCGTTGCCACCGTCATCTATACACGCTCGCTGCCGGCCGAATTCGCCGTCATGTGGTCGGGCGTCTTCAACTTCCTCGGCGTGCTGACCTCGAGCGGGGCGGTGGCGTTCGGCATCCTGTCGCTGCTGCCGGTCGAGCTCATCCTGCAGGTCGGCTCGTCCTCTGGCTTTGCCATGGTGTTCGCCTTGCTGGTCGCCGCCATCCTGTGGAACCTCGGCACCTGGTTCCTCGGCCTGCCGGCTTCGAGCTCGCACACGATGGTCGGTTCGATCATCGGCGTCGGCCTCGCCAACCAGTTCATGGCTCCGGCCGGAAGCGCCACCAGCGGCGTCGATTGGGGGCAGGCGACCAATGTCGGCACGACCTTGCTGGTCTCGCCGATCGTCGGCTTCTTCGCCGCCGCCGTGCTGCTCTATGCAATGAAGCTCCTGGTGCGCAACCCGGCGCTCTACGAAGCGCCGAAGGGCAACACGCCGCCGCCGTGGTGGATCCGCGCGCTGCTGATCTTCACCTGCACCGGCGTCAGCTTCGCGCACGGCTCCAATGACGGCCAGAAGGGCATGGGCCTGATAATGCTGATCCTGATCGGCGTGGTGCCAACCGCCTACGCGCTCAATCGCACGCCCGACATCAACTATCTCGAGGCCTACAAAACGGCTTCGGTCGGCGTCGAGACGGCACTAGGCAAGTACGTCAAGCCGGGCGTTACCGTTACGGACGCCAAGGCCGCCGTCCAGGAGGCCGTTCGCACCAAGGCCTGGAACGACCAGACGACGGTCGCGCTGCAGACCTATATCCACAACACCACGGCCGAGTTGCAGCCCTACGCCTCCGTCGACACCGTTCCGACCGATCTGGTCAGCAACGCGCGCAACGACATCTACCTGATCGGCGAAGCGCTGAAGCTGATCGACAAGAAGAAGCTGCTGCCGATGCAGGCGGATGACCTCAAGGCGGTGACCGACTATCACAAGGCGGTCGACAACGCGACGAAGTTCATCCCGCTATGGGTGAAGATCGCCGTGGCGCTGGCGCTCGGCCTCGGCACCATGGTCGGCTGGAAGCGCATCGTCGTCACCGTCGGCGAAAAGATCGGCAAGAGCCACCTGACTTATGGCCAGGGTGCGGCCGCCGAATTGGTCGCGATGATCACCATCGGCATGGCTGACCGCCTCGGCCTGCCGGTGTCGACCACCCATGTGCTGTCGTCGGGCGTCGCCGGGACGATGGCGGCCAACGGCTCCGGCCTGCAGTGGTCGACCGTGCGCAACCTGCTGCTTGCCTGGGTGCTGACGCTGCCTTGCTCGATCGCGCTCGCCTTCGTGCTGTTCGTGGTCTTCCGCCAGGTGTTCTGAGCGGCGGAACGTGCTTCCAAAAGAAGGCAGCGCCGGTGATCGGCGCTGCCTTTTTCTTTGGGCAAAGCCAATTGTTCGGGACACAAGTCTCAAGGGATGTATTTGTGTTGACGGAGGCGCATCGGAGATAGCCGAAGCACCTATCGCGTCGTCATCCTATGGCGGAGCAAGGAGCGAAGCGACGCAGCGCAGACCATAGGATCCATTCCGTTACCTACAGGCGTCACGGCGGTTCAGAACGACCTCTATTCTGCGCCGCCTTTACCCTTCGCGCGAGGTCACGGAATGGATCCTCGGGTCTCCGCGACGCCGCTTTGCGGCTGCTCCGCCCGTGGATGACGACGCGAGGGAGGGTCTCGACAATCTCGGACGTCGATCCGCGCGATCGAACGACAGGATTATCGCTCCCAACAAATATGATACCGGTGAAGAGACCGCGTCGCAGGGCCGGTTACGTCGGGTCTTCGCGATGCAGGTCGTGAATGGCGACGCCCTCGACATTGGTCGGCAGCATCAGCCACTTCTTGTGGCGCAATGTGCGCTCGGTGTCCTCCAGGCCCATTTCCCAATGCTCGCGCATCGAGGTGCCCGAGAACTCATAGTCCTTGGCGTGGCCTTCATAGCCTTTGTGCTGATAGATCAGGTGGACGATGTTGACGACGCCGGCGTCGGAATAGTCGGCGATCAGCTCGCTCTCGCCGTCCTTGAGCTGTTCCGGCGGCACGCGTTTCAGCGCGTCGAGCAGTTTCATCTTCAGCGCATGGATGCGCTCGAAATTGTCGGTGTTCTGGCGCGTGCGGCTCGAATACATGATGTCCTTGTGGCGCGACAGCACGTCGGCCATGCCGCGCGGCAGCACGCCGCGGGCGCTGAACAGGTCGACCTGGAACACCAGCGAGGAGCGGTCCTCTTCCTGGTCGAGCAGATATTGCAGTGGCGTGTTGGAGACGATGCCGCCGTCCCAGTAATACTCGCCCTCGATGCGGATCGAGGGGAAGGCCGGCGGCAGCGCGCCGCTCGCCATGATGTGCTCGGGCCCGATGCGCACCTTGTCGGTGTCGAAATAGACGAAGTTGCCGGTCCTGACATTGACCGCGCCGACGCTCAGCCGCTTCCTGCCGTCGTTGAGCACGTCGAAGTCGATCAGGCTCTCCAGCGTGTCCTTGAGCTCGGCGGTGTCGTAGAAGCTGGTGGCGCCTTCCGCTCCCGCCAGCTGGAACCAGGGGTTGGGACTGCGCGGCTTGAAGAAGCCGGGCTGGCCCATCGTCATCGTCATCAATGACGAGGTCTGGTTGCGGATATCGCGGTAGATGTCGCCTTCGGGCGTATAGGCCCAGATCTTGCGGCCCGAGATCGTCTGCCAGAACTGTTCGAGCCGCTGCAGGCGGCGGCTCGGCTCGTTGCCGGCGATGATCGAGGCGTTGATGGCGCCGATTGAGACGCCGGAGAGCCAGGTCGGCTCGCAGCCGGCATCGGCAAGCGCCTGATAGACCCCTGCCTGATAGGCGCCGAGCGCGCCGCCGCCCTGGAAAACCAGAGCGATGCGGTCATATTGCGCCGTGATCTCGGCGATGGTGGCGGCAGCTGCGTTGCTGCGGTTACGCTCAAGCACCGGCTTTCTCCAACTGGGTCGCACCGGCGGCGGATCGGCTGTGGCCGGCGAGGTAATCATGCACGACTTCGCCCAGGCCCAGCGTCAGATCGGCGGTGAAGTGGACGGCCGAGACGATGTCGAGCACAGGCAGCTTCGCCACATCGGCCATGACATGTGGGCGAAGGTCGAGTGCGGCGGGCGCCGTCCAGGCTTCCTTCAGCGTGATGTCGGTGAGGTAGTAGCGAACCAGCTCACAGATGCGCGGCGTGCCATCGACATGCGGGATGATCTTGATGAGGAAATTGGGCGCGGCGAGCGAGGCCAGCACCTGGTTATGATCGGCCTCGCGGTGCTTGTAGCCCATCGTGCCGGTGGCGCACAGAACGCTGCCATAGTGCAGCGTGCCCACCACCACCTCGCCTTCATGCACGATCTTGGGGCTGGCGAGCTTCTTCGGGAACCCCCAGAGCTCGCGGCCGCCGGCGATCGGCGCGTCGTCGTCGAGATACATGGAATGGACATAGCCGCCATGCTGGCCCTTGTAGCGCACCGGGATGACCTGGCCGGTTTCGGTGTAGTCGCCGAAGCCGGTCGAATCCGGCATGCGGATGAACTCGTACTTGACCAGCGGCTCGTCGATCTCGAGCGGCGCCGGCACGACCGCTTCCAGTGCCTCGCGCGTGGTGCGGTAGGTGATGATGACGTATTCGCGGTCGAAGAAACGATATGGACCTGGCGGGAAAGACGGATTGGTGAGCGGCATCGCATAGGCGCGCTTCACGACGTCGGCGATTTCCATGGCTGTTCACCCATAGGTTCAGGAATGACACTCGCGAGACGCGCAGGAAGAGTATGTTGCACGGCACCATGACAGTGCCATGTCATGGTTCTTGAGCGCCAGCTTCGTGAATCGAGAACAGCATCACAACATTGTAATCGCAACGACATACGGCCATGGCATTGTCATGCTGCGGCGCACAAACTATGTGCCCTAGGTCCCCTCCCAACCTCTTGTGAGATCTCCCATGGGTTTCCTGTCTTCGAAGAATGCGCTCGTCACCGGCTCGACCAGCGGCATCGGCCTTGCAATCGTCCGCGCCTTTGCGGCGGAAGGCGCCAACGTCACCATCAACGGCCTGGGCGACGCCGCGGCGATCGAGCAGGAGCGGGCCGGCATCGAGAAGGATTTCGGCGTCAAGTGCCGCTACTCTGGCGCCAACATGATGGACGGCGCCGCCGTCACCGCCATGATCCACGAGGCCGAGGAAGCGTTCGGCAGCCTCGACATCCTGGTCAACAATGCCGGCATCCAGCATGTCGCTCCGATCGAGGAGTTTCCCGACGATAAATGGGAAGCCATCATCCGCATCAACCTTTTGGCCGCCTTCTATGCCATAAAGGCGGTGGTGCCCGGCATGAAGAGCCGCAAATGGGGCCGCATCATCAACACGGCTTCCGCGCATGCCCTGGTCGCCTCGCCGTTCAAGTCGGCCTATGTCTCGGCCAAGCACGGCATTGCCGGCCTGACCAAGACGGTGGCGCTGGAACTGGCGCAGGATGGGATCACCGTGAACGCGATCGCTCCCGGCTATGTCTGGACGCCGCTGGTCGAGAAGCAGATCCCCGACACGATGAAGGCGCGCGGCATGACCGAGGAACAGGTCAAGCACGACGTGCTGCTGGCGGCGCAGCCGACCAAGGAGTTCGTCACCGTGGAGGAGCTTGCCGCACTTGCGCTGTTCCTGTGCTCGGACGCCGCCAGGCAGATGACCGGCACGACCCTGCCGATGGATGGCGGCTGGACCGCGCAGTAAGGGCAAATGTCGTTTCAGGGAAAGGGCGGGGCGGAGTTCCCGTCTCCCCAGGCCATTTGAATTCTTGACAATCGTAGGGGAGCGTTCCAGCATCGTGGCCAAGGGGTTCCCCGCGACGACCCCGTGAGGCGTCAGCCCAACGATCGCGTCCAAACTCTCTTTTTTCAGGAGGTGGACGCCATGCCGTCAACTACCGCAATTACCGTTCCGCAGCTTTCCCGTCTCGTCGGCCTGCCGGATGCGCCGGTCCTCATCGATGTGCGCATCGACGAGGATTATGAAGCCGATCCGCGGCTGCTACCGGCGTCATGCCGGCGCGATTTCAGAACCGTCTCGACCTGGGCGGCCGAGTTCTCCGGGGCAAAAGTCGTGGTCATCTGCCAGAGGGGACAGAAGCTCTCCCAAGGCGTTGCCGCGTGGCTGCGCCATGAAGGCATCCCTGCGGAGTCGCTGGAGGGCGGCTTCGAGGCGTGGGCCGGCGCCAAGGCGCCGTTGGTCGCGGCCGGCGCGATCCCGCCGCGCGACGAGAAGGGCCGCACCGTATGGGTCACGCGTTCCCGGCCGAAGGTCGACCGTATCGCCTGTCCCTGGCTGATCCGCCGCTTCGTCGATCCCGATGCGGTGTTCCTGTTCGTCGATCCGGCCGAGGTGCCTCTGGTGGCTGATCGCTTCGCCGCGGTTCCCTTCGACATCGAAGGCGTGTTCTGGAGCCATCGTGGCGATCGCTGCAGTTTCGACACGATGATCGAGGAATTCGGCCTGCGCGTCGATGCGCTCGATCGCCTGGCGCTGATCGTGCGGGGGGCCGATACGGCACGCCTCGACCTCGTGCCGCAGGCGGCCGGGTTCCTCGCCGCCTCGCTCGGCCTGTCGCGCATGTTCCGCGACGATCTCGAGCAACTCGAAGCCGGCATGCTGCTCTACGACGCCTTCTTCCGCTGGTGCCGCGACGCGGCGGAAGAGACGCACAACTGGCCCGTCGCAGGCAAGGCGCAATGACCGCGCTCGCCAAGGACGGCGCCGCGCCGCCGGTCGAGGCCCCGGCCATGCCGAGCTTCCGCGAGGCGACGCGGCTTTGGGCCAGGATCGGCGTGCTGTCCTTCGGCGGGCCGGCCGGGCAGATCGCGCTGATGCACAAGGAACTGGTCGAGGAGCGCCGCTGGATTGGCGAGGAGCGCTTCCTGCACGCGCTCAACTACTGCATGCTCCTGCCCGGTCCCGAGGCGCAGCAGCTTGCCATCTATGTCGGCTGGCTGCTGCACCGGACGGCGGGCGGCCTCGTCGCCGGCATCCTGTTCGTGCTGCCCGGCGCGTTGGTCATGCTGGGCTTGAGCAGCTTCTACATGCTCTACAATGACGCGCCGGTCGTCGAGGCGCTGTTCTTCGGCGTCAAGGCGGCGGTGCTGGCCGTCGTCGTCGAGGCGGTGATCCGCATCGGCAAGCGGGCGCTGAAGAACCGTGCCATGGTGGCGATCGCGGTGGCGGCCTTCCTGGCTATCTATGTCGCCAGGCTGCCGTTCCCGCTGATCGTGCTTGCGGCAGGTTTCATCGGCTGGATCGGCAACCGTTTTGCACCAGGCCTGTTTTCCGGCTCGGCGAATGGCAAGGGCAGCGCCACCGCCGACAGGATAGGCGTGGTCGACCTGATGTTCGAACGCGGCGAGCTCGGCCACACCGTGCCGAGGCGATGGCATGCGGCCCGTACCATCGCCATCTGGCTGCCGCTCTGGCTCGGGCCGGTGGCGCTGATCGCCGTGCTGGCGGGGCCGGGCAGCGTGTGGGCGCAGATTGGCGGCTTCTTCAGCCTGATGGCCGTCGTCACATTCGGCGGCGCCTATGCGGTTCTGGCCTATGTCGCGCAGGCGGCGGTCACCTCGTTCGGCTGGCTGTCACCGGGCCAGATGGTGGACGGGCTCGGGCTTGCAGAGACGACGCCCGGGCCGCTGATCCTGGTGTTGCAATTCGTCGGCTTCGCTGCCGCCTATCGCCATGCCGGGGCGATCAGCCCGTTGCTTGCGGGGTCGCTCGGGTCGGCGCTGACGCTCTGGGCTACCTTCGCGCCTTGCTTCTTCTGGATATTCCTCGGCGCGCCCTACATCGAGCAATTGCGCCAGAACAAGGCGCTGTCGGCGGCGCTCGGCGCGATCACAGCGGCGGTGGTCGGCGTGATCATGAACCTCGCGCTGTGGTTCGCGCTGCATGTCGTCTTCGGCCAGGTCGGAAAAGTCGGCTGGGGCGTGGAGGTTCCAGTCCTGTCCTCGCTCGACTGGCGCGCCGCGCTGCTGTCGGCGGCGGCGATGGTCGCCATGTTCAGGTTGAAACTCGGCATGCTGCCGACGCTGGCAGGATCGGCGCTGGCGGGGCTCGCATTGCTGGCGCTGTGAGGTCGCCCGACAAGCCCGTTGCATCAGCGTGAGCGAAAAAAGCCGATCGCCGGGAATAAACGGCGGAGTCCGCTGGTCTCCAAGGCATGCGCCACGTGTACGCGCAACAGCAGGAGACCACCATGGAACGGCATGAAGACAAAAGCGCAAGGGCCGACGAGGGCGAAAGGCTCAGCCGCCGTCGTCCTTTGGTGCGTTGCAGCTGGGCGCACCTGTTCTGGGTGATACCGCCCCGTCGCCGATCCTGATCCGTGCCGATCGCAACAATCGAGATCCACGACCATGACGGCGAGCATCTCGTTGCAGCCAGCGATGCGCGGTCCTGTTCCGAGGCGCCGTTCTCTTCCAATGTGCTTGACTCCGGTGACACCAATGCCTTCTCCTCCCTCGAAGCAGGCGCCATCGCCTGCGGTCGCGATCGTCACCCGCACGAGCAGGGACAGATCATCGCCTCCCGCTGAGGGCGGCGGCAGACCCATGGCGGGAGCGCCCGACGGCGGAACGGTGTTGAGCGAAAAAATGCTGGCCGCGCGTTTTGCCGAAGTGGTGCTGCCGCATCTTGGCGATGCGCTGTCGCTCGCCCGCTGGCTGACCGGCAATCAAGCCGACGCCGAGGATGTGGTGCAGGAGGCCTGCCTCAAGGCGCATGCGGGCATTGCCGGGTTCGCTGGGGGAAACCCCCGCGCGTGGCTGCTCACCATCGTGCGCAACGCCTCCTATACGTGGATGGCGCGCAACCGTCCGCGCAGCGTGGTGGCCGTCGGCGACCTCGCCGATCTCGATGACGTGTCGCCGCCGCCCGACAATGACGCTGACAGCCCGGAGGCGGCGCTGATCGCCAAGGCGAATTCGGCGGCGGTGGAAGCGGCGATCGCAAGACTGCCGCAGGCGTTCCGCGAAACGCTTGTGCTGCGCGATATAAATGGTCTCAGCTATCGCGAGATCGCCGCCATGCTCGGTGTGCCGCAAGGCACTGTGATGTCGCGGCTGGCACGGGCCCGCGGCCTCTTGATGACGGAACTTGGAGGGCGCCACCATGAGCCCGCATGAAAATGGATTGCCGGAAGACCCGCAGGATATGAAGCTGATGATCCACGCCCTTGTCGATGGCGAGCTCGATGCCGCGGCCGCCCTGGCGGTCGAGCGCCGCATGGCCGCCGATCCTGATCTTGCCGCCGAGCATGCGCGGCTGGTGGCGCTGCGCGGCGCTGTCGCCAACGTGCCGCGCCCGACCGTCAGCGACGATTTCCTGGCGCGCATCGCGGCCATCGCCGAGGTTAAAGGCGCCGAGGAAGCTGCCCAACCCACGGCCGCCAAGGCAGAGCCGTCCGCGCAGCAACGGCAGCAAGGCAAGGTCGTCGAGATGCGGCCGCGCGCTTCGGCACGCCGGTTCAACTCCTTCGACTGGCGCCAGATGGCGGCCTCGATCGTGCTGACGGCGTTTCTCGCCAGCGGCGCGACGCAATGGCTGACGACAGCGGACAATGGGTCCGACAGCTTCGCGGTCGCCGTCGCCAACGGCCATCGCCGCAGCCTGCTCGCGGCGACGCCGGTCGACATCGTCTCGTCCGACCGCCATACGGTGAAGCCGTGGCTCGACGGCCGCATCGGCGTCTCGCCGGCGGCGCCAGACATGGCCAAGGACGGCTACGCGCTGCTTGGCGGGCGCGTCGAGGTCATCGGCGACAGGCCGGTGCCGGCGCTGGTCTATCGCCATCATGAGCATCTGATCACGCTGGTGGCCGCACCCCGGCAGAACGAGGCCAAATCGGTGCCGGTGGCGGATGATCTGTCGGCGGGCGGCTTCCTTTTGGTCCACTGGACCGACGACGCCTTTTCCTACTGGGCGATCTCGGATGCCGAACGTCCCGCGCTCGACGATTTCGTCGCCCGCTTCCGGGCCGCCGTCATCGCCAATCCGGCGGCCGGCAGCCCGGGGTGAATTACTCCACCATGAACCTCGAGCTGAACGGAAGGCTTGCGGCTCCGACAGCCTTGGGCGAACGCTCGATGTTGCCGGCAATGGCGGTTGTGCCAGGCATGGCCTGCTCCAGCTCCCGGCAAATCGCCTTGCAGACCGCCTGCGGCGCATAAGAGGACAGGACGACCGAAGCCACCGGAACGAATGGCTTCAATGCCGCTATCGACGACTTCATCTGCTCCAGCAGGTCGCGTTGCCATGCGATCTCGGCGTCACCGAACGAAGGCCAGTCCGCGCCCCGCTCCCACAGTTCGGAGGGGGAATTGCCTTTTTTCCGGATCTCCTCCTCCAGGCGCAGGATGCCGACGTCAAAGCTCACCGCGGCAGTGGTGTTGTAGATCTGATGGTTGAGGACCAGGCGGCTGTGCAGGCGCGCGCCGAGATAGAAGAAAAGGTAGTCCGAAAGATGCTTTGCGACGCCGAACATGCTTTCGCCGCCGGCTGCAGCGGTGATGTCGTTCTGGACGTAGACGGGATAGCCGATCTCCCTCTCGACTTCCTCCTGCAGGGCGTCGAACCGCTCGCGGGCCGCTTTCGGCGTCAGCTCGAGTTCCGCTTCGTCGCCGGGCAAGGCAAGACCGATACCGGCAATGCGTGAGTGGAGGTGCTGAGGCAGATTGGCGATGGCCTTGGCGACAGCGCTCATGAACTGCGGATGGTTGGTGTCCTGCGCGGCCGTAGAGAACGGCAGCACCGTGCGAGAGCGGATCGAGCCGACAAAGTCGACGAGCACGACCTCCACCTGCCGGTGGCCGACGCTGATGCCGACGGAATAGGCGCCTTCAGGATTGAGCGAAATGGGCACGGTCGGCGGCCCGACACGGCCACGCTGGGCCTCGCCCTTGGCGATCAGCCCTTCCTGCTCGAGCGAGCGCACGATAACGGACACCGTCTGGGCCGACAGGCCGGTCCGCGCACCGATCTCGAGGCGGGTGATGTCCTTGCTCTGGAGCAGCAGCGACAGCACCAGGCGCTCATTGTAGCCGCGCACGCTGACGGCGTTGAGGCCGCTGGCGCGGTCCGCGATGCGCAGCGGATTGGGAGGCGCAAAGCGCATGTCAGGCATGGTGCGTCCTTCCGCGACCGGTCGCGGGGGTTATGCCGCGGTCACTTCTCATCCGGCCACCCGATCGCTTCGACCTCGCGGGCCAGCGCGCTGCCCAGCAGCGCATGCGCTCGCCCGTTGATGTGGAACCCGTCCAGCGGGTCGCAGGTGACAACCGAACCCGCGTCGAAGAAATGCACTTCGAGCGAATCGGCGATGATCTCGAATTCGAGCGCCAGTTGGCGCGACTTCTCCGGCGCCCCGGCGAAGATCGACCGCCATTCCTTGATGTCGTCCAGCATCGGCGGCGGCGAAACGATCATGATCTCGGGCACGCTGCCGCCCGGACCGGGTTTCAGCTCCTTGATGTCGTAGACAAGGCAGCCCATGGCCATGGCGACTTCCGAGGCCGGCTGGTTGAAGCGAGCCTTGAGATCGTTGGTGCCCAGCATGATGATGACGAGATCGAGAACGGCATGGCTCTGCAGGCAGGGCCTGAGATATGTGCGCCCGTTCTTGTGGGCTCCCTCGATCGGATCATCGCGCACCGTCGTGCGGCCGCTCAGGCCTTCCTCGATGACATGCCAGCCCGCGCCCAGCTCCCTTGCCATGACGCCGGGCCAGCGTTCAGCCGGACCGTAGCGCTCAAGCGGCGTGCCGCCTGGTATTTGCCCATGCGTGTTGGAGTCGCCGTAGCACAAGACCGATCGCATGCTCCTCCCCGATCCAGCCAAGGTTCTGATTTGCAGAGGTTTATCGGACGAGTGTCGCTCGTCCGCCAAATGCGCAACCCTGCCATCTGGCGGAAAGGTAGCGCAAGCCGCAAAGATAATCCATCACTCTGAATAATTATTGACAGCCGGTCGGATCGATGCTTGAAAAGAGCCTGGGAGGAATGCCCCGAACCATTTGCGCCGACCGTCTGCCATGATCCATGGCGGCGACACTGGACCTGTGTCTCCGGCGGCCGTGCGCGCGGGTTGAGCAATAAGCTGAAGCAATGCCGGGATCGTCCGGCAGGTGCGGCGTTTGGCCATGGCCGACCGCCGATGGGGAAGTCGTGACCCTGGCATCCAGGGTCCGTGGAGCTTGAGAAGGAGGATGGCTCAGTGAGACGGATTATCAAATCAATCGCAGCGGCAGTGATCGCGACCACGATGTGGTGCGCTCCCTCGTTCGCCGACGAGGTATCGCTGCTTGACGGGGTTACCGCCCGCGTGGGCGACAACCCGACGGTCGAGGCGGGGAAGTTCAAGAAGGATTCGCCCTGGGTCATCGGCATGAGCCATTTCGGCGTCAACGCGAACACCTGGACGGTGCAGGTCGCGCATGAGGCCGAGGCGGCTGCCGCCAAGGACAAGCGCATCAGCAAGTTCATCCTGCTCGATGCCGGCTTCGACCAGAAGAAGCAGGTCGCCGACATCGAGGACCTGATCGCCCAGAAGGTCGACGCCATCATCGTCCAGCCGGTCACCTCCACTTCGGCGGACGCCAGCATCGCCAAGGCGGTCGCGGCCGGAATCCCGGTCATCGTGCATACCGGGCGTATCGAATCCGACGCCTTCACGACCGAAATCCAGGGCGGCGCCGAGCATTTCGGCAAGGTGATGGGCGACTTCCTGGTCAAGGAACTCGGCGGCAAGGGCAATATCTGGGTGCTGCGCGGGCTTGCCGGCCACCCGGAGGACACCAACCGCTACAATGGCTTGCTGCAGGCGCTGAAGGGCACCGACGTCAAGATCATCGCCGAGGAGCATGGCGACTGGCAGTATGACAAGGCCAAGAAGCTCTGCGAGACGCTTTACCTCAACAACCCCGAGGTCGATGGCATCTGGTCTTCCGGCGCCGATATGACGCGTGCCTGTGTCGACGTCTTCAAGCAGTTCGGCGCCAAGATCCCGCCGATCACCGGCGAGGGCAACAACGGCTTCTTCGGCCAGTGGATCGCCGACGGTTTCAAGTCGATCTCGGCGGAATACAGCCCGGCGCAGGGCGCCGCCGGCATCCGTGCCGCCGTGGCCCTGCTCGAAGGCAAGGAGTTGAAGAAGCACTACGACTACAACCCGCCCGGCTGGGATCTCGAGAAGGTCAAGAAATACTATCGCGACGATCTCTCGGCCAATGTCTGGTGGCCGTCGGATCTGCCCGAAGACAAGCTCAAGGAGTTCTACGCCAAGAAGTAAAGTGGTCGTGGCGCGGGCGGCGGCGATGTTGCCTGCGCCACGGAATTCCCTGAATGCAGCGGTGCTTGTTTCGTGAAAACCCTTGTCGAAATGTCCGATATCCGGAAGGCGTTCGCCGGCACGGCGGCGCTGAAGGGTGTCTCGATCGCGCTCCAATCCGGCTCCGTCCATGCGCTGATGGGCGAGAACGGCGCCGGCAAATCGACGCTGATGAAGATACTCGCCGGCGTCCACCAGCCGGATGGCGGCGCCATCCTGCGCGACGGGCGCAAGGTCGCCTTTCACAGGCCGAAGGATGCGTTGGAGGCCGGCATCTCGACAGTGTTCCAGGAGCTGTCGCTGCTGCCCAACCTGACGATCGCCGAAAACATGTTTCTCGGCCGAGAACCGACCACCGTTCTTGGCGGGGTCGACCATCGGCGGATGCGGCGCGAGGCGAGCAAGGCGCTTGCCGAACTCGGTCTTACGCTCGATCCCGGCACGCTCGTTGCGAGGCTCAGCATCGCCGAACGGCAATTCGTCGAGATCGCGCACGGCATCATGACCGACGCCAGCGTGTTCATCCTCGACGAACCGACAGCGGCGCTGAATGCCGCCGATGTCGAAGTTCTGAACCGCCACATCCGCAGGCTGAAGGACGAGGGCAAGGCGGTGGTCTACATTTCGCACCGCATGGACGAGATCTTCGCCATCTGCGACACCGTCACGGTTCTCAAGGATGGCGAACTCGTCGGCACCAGGCCGGTCGCCGAGATGACGCCGGCGGCGTTGATCGCGATGATGGTCGGCCGCGAGCTCACCGATCTCTTCCCGCAACGCGGCGATGCCCCCGGCCCCGCTATGCTTGCGGTCGAGGATTTCCGCGTCACCGAGCGCTCCAGCCCGTTCTCGCTGTCGCTCGGCCGCGGCGAGATCGTTGCGCTGGCCGGACTGGAAGGGCAGGGCCAGCAACGCTTCGTGCGCTCGCTGGTCGGCCAATACCAGCCCTTCGCCGGCCGTGTGACGATCAAGGGCAAGTCGCTGCCGTTGCCGGTGTCGCCCGGCGGCGGGGTGCGCCGGCTGCAGGCGATGGGTGTCGGCTTCGTGCCGGAGGATCGCAAGGAGGACGGGCTTTTCCTCGGCCTTTCCGTTGCGCACAACATCGCCGCGGCACTCCATTCGAAACGGTCGGAACTGGCGCTGGCAGCTGGTTATCAACAACGGATCGCCGACACGATGTCGAGCCTTGCCGTGAAAGCCAGCGGTCCCGGCGCTGCCGTCGGCACGCTGTCCGGCGGCAACCAGCAGAAGGTGCTGCTCGGCCGCTACCTCGCCGCCGACATCGACATCCTGCTCGTCGAGGAGCCGACTCGCGGCGTCGATATCGGCGCAAAGTCCGAAATCTACCGGCTGTTGCGCGACTTTGCGCGGAAGGGCGGCGCGGTGCTGGTGCTGTCGCGCGAGACGGTCGAGCTGATCGGACTCTGCGACCGCATCTGCGTCGTCCACAACGACACGATCGTGAAGGAAATGCCGGCGGCCGACGCCACGGAGCACAACATTCTCGACGCGGCGCTCAGCGCCAACGGGACGGCGAGGACCATCAATGACAGCCATTAGCAGACGCCTGACAGGCGCGAGAGGATCCAGACAGGGCATGTGGTTGCTGCCCTTGCTGATTGCCCTGGCGATCGCGCTCTGGCTAAGCCTCCAGACGAAGCAGTTCCTCTATGGGGAAAACCTGCTCAACCTGGTGCCGCAGGCGATGCCGCTCGTCATCACGGCGGTCGGCCAGATGTTCGTCATCCTGCTCGGCGGCCTCGATCTTTCGGTTGGCTCGATGATCAGCTTCACGACGGCAGTGCTCGCGCTCGGCGGACCCGCCTGGGTGCTGATCCCGGCCGTGTTCGTGCTAGCCGGGCTGGTCGGTTTCACCAACGGCTTCATCATCACCCGCTTCAACGTGCATCCGATCATCGCGACGCTATCGATGCAGTACATTTTGCTCGGCATCACGCGGGTGCTGCGGCCGGTTTCGGGCGGCACGGTGCCGGATATCGTCATCAGCGCCGTCGCCGGCTCCTTCCTCGGCGTGCCGATGCCGGTGTTCTGGGGGATCTTCACTCTCGCGGTCGCCTGGAAGCTTGTCTACGGCTCGCGCTTCGGGCTGCATCTTTTCGCGATCGGCGGCGGCATGTCGTCCGGCGTGGAGGATGCGGCGCACAATTTCGGCATCGCCGACCGGCGCAACATCGTGCTTGCCTATGTGATCTGCGCCTGCTTCGCCGCCCTTGCCGGCATCTTCCTCGCCGGGCGCATCGTCTCGGGCGACCCGAATGTTGGTCTGCTCTTCGAACTCGACGCGATCACCGCCGTCGCCATCGGCGGCACCCAGCTTTCCGGCGGCATCGGCAGCCTGCACGGGACCGTCATCGGCGCCCTCGTCATGGCACTGCTCGCCAACGGCATGAACCTGACGAACGTGTCGCCGTTCATCCAGACCACCATCAAGGGCGCGATCCTGCTCCTGGTGGTTGCCTTGCAATCGCGCAAGAAAATGGGGTTGTAAGTGGCCGCTGCGCTCGCCAACCCCGTCATGCGCCGCCTGCTGCGCATCCCGCCGGCCTACTACGTTTTTGCCGTGCTGCTGCTGATTCTGTGGGTCGCGCGGCCGAACATGCTCAATCTCAACATCATGGGCATATTCGTGCGGCAGATCGTGCCGCTCGGCATATTGGTGCTCGGCCAGCTTCTGGTGATGCGGGTGCGAAGCATCGACCTGTCGGGCGGCGGGGTCATCCTGCTCATCAATTACACCATCTCGTCCGGTGTCTTTCCCGGTGCCTCGATGATTTTCTTCATTGTCCTGGCGCTGGCCACCGGCCTCGCCGTCGGCCTCTTCAACGGCCTGATGGTCGGGGTCAGGCGGGCCTCGGCCGTCATCGTCACGCTCGCGGTCGGCATCGTGCTGGTCGGGTTCGTGCAATATTTGTCGAGCGGCAAGCCGCCTGGCGATGTGCCCGGCATGTTCGGCGATATCTACAACACGAAGCTCGGCCCGGTGCCCACGCCCGTGATCTTCTGGGTGGTGGTTTCGGCAGCGCTGTCGCTGTTCCTGTCCCGAACGGTCTTCGGCCGCTACGTGACGTCGGTCGGCGAGAACGTGCAGGCGGCGCATTTCTCCGGCGTCCCGGTCGCCCGCACCGTGGTGCTTGCACACACGCTGGCGGGCCTGCTCGCGGGTGTTGCGGCGCTGGTCCAGACGGCCTCGATCGCCGTCGGCAGCGTCAGGGTCGGTCTCGACCTGCCGATCCTGGCGGTCGCAGCAACTATCCTTGGCGGTGTCGTTTTCGGCCGCGGGGAAGGCGGCGTCTGGGGACCGTTCTTCGGCGTGCTCTCGTTCGCACTGCTGTTCGTCGTGATGACGACCTTCGGCGTGGACGAGCCCGGCAAGCTGATTGCGCAGGGGCTCATCATCCTGCTCGCCGCAATCTTCTACGGCGTCAGGAGCAGGTCGAGCTGAGAGTGGGCAAGTTCGGAACGGCCAATAGTCAATCGCGTACGGAAATGGATTGGAGACATGAGCAAAAGATCGATTTTGTGTTTTGGAGATTCGCTGACCTGGGGCTGGATTCCGGTCATCGAGGGATCGCCGACGCATCGCTATGCCTACCAGGACCGCTGGACGGGTGTGATGGCCTCGCATCTTGGCGACGGCTACCATGTGATCGAGGAAGGTTTGAGCGCCCGCACCACCAGCCTCGACGACCCCAACGATCCGCGCCTCAACGGCAGCGCCTACCTGCCCTCGGCCATCGCCAGCCACCTGCCGCTCGACTTGGTCATCGTGATGCTCGGCACCAACGACACCAAGTCGTTCTTCCGCCGCACGCCCTACGAGATCGCCAACGGCATGGCCAAGCTCGTCGGCCAGATACTCACCAGCGCCGGTGGTGTCGGCACTCCCTATCCGGCCCCGCAGGCGTTGGTGATCGCGCCGCCGCCCCTGACCCCGATGCCGCATCCCTTCTTTCAGGGCATGTTCGCTGGCGGCCATGAGAAGACTGCTGCGCTCGCGGCTGAATATCGCGCCATGGCCGACTTCACGAAGGTCGATTTCCTCAATGCCGGGGATTTCATCACCACCGACGGCTGCGACGGCATCCACTTCACCGCGCAGAACAATCGCGACCTCGGCAAGGCGATAGCGGCCAAGGTCCAGGAGATCTTCGCGCGCCAACCCGATCGCAGGGTTGCCTGAGGGTTCGAGTTTTGCCGCGCATCGGCCCCTCCAGACCGATGCGCCGATTGCGGGACCGGCGCGGCACCGTCGGCCCGCAACTTTTTCACCGGCTTGCTGGAAGACGTGGCGATCCCGACAGGAATCGAACCTGTGACCTACAGATTAGGAATTTGTCAGACGGCCTTTCCCATCGCATTGCAGATTTCTTCGACCAGCATTGCGGCCGAAACCGAGCCCGGGTCGGGATGGCCCAACGAACGCTCGCCGAGACGCGCGGCGCGGCCGATGGTTGCGATCATGCCGCGCGTCGCTTCCGCGCCCTGGCGGGCAGCGGCGGCTATGGCGTCGGCATCCTGGCCATCGGCTGCCGCGTCCGCGGCCGGAGCCCAGGCGTCGAGCATCGTCTTCTGGCCGGGTTCCGCCTTGCCGCGCTGGGCGATGCCGTCGCGCATTGCCGCAATAACGGTCCGCAACTCGCTGCGCGGCATCGATCCGCTCGGACCCGCAGCCTTGCCGGCGCGCAGAAGGGCGGTCGCGTAGAGTGGTCCGGAGGAGGCGCCGACTGCGTTGAGAAAGCCTTTGGCGGCGGCATTGAACACATCCTGCAGCGTGCCATCGGCGGTTTGAGCCGCATCGGCCGCGGCCTTCATGCCTTGCTCCATGGCGATACCGTGATCGGCGTCCCCGATCACCCCGTCAAGCGCGCAGAGCCTGTCGCGCTCGGTGGCCATCCGCGCGGAGAAGGCTCGAAAAAGGGCTTTCAAATCCCCGGTCGTGAACTCCATTGCGCTCAGCTCCGGAACATGGCGCAGTCGCACGGATGGTCGATCATACGCTGCAGTTCGTCATCGAGATGCATGATGGTGATCGAGGCGCCGGCCATGTCGAGCGACGTGCAATAAGGACCGACCAGAGTCATGTGGACGACCAGCTCCGCAGCCTTCAGGCGCTCCGCAATCCGGGCATTCAGGATGTAGAGTTCCATCAGCGGCGTCGCGCCGAGCGAGTTGACCAGCACCGCGACACGATCGCCGGCCGGCGCCTTCATTTCCGCCAGGATCGCGTCCATGATCTCGTCGGCGACATCGTTGGCCGAACGCAATGGCCCGCGCCGCACGCCCGGCTCGCCATGGATGCCCATGCCGATCTCCATCTCGCCGACGGGGAGATCGAAGCTCGGACGCCGCGTCTGCGGCAGGGAACAGGACGAGAGCGCCACCCCCATGGTGAAGGTGCGGTCGTTGGCGTGACGGGCGATCCGCTCCACCTCCCCCAGCGGCATCATCATGTCGGCGGCAGCCCCCGCGGCCTTGAAGATGAACACGTTGCCGGCCACGCCGCGGCGCTTTTGCCGCTGGTCGCGCGGCGCCGACGCGATGTCGTCGGTGGTCAGCACCGTGCGCGCCTCGACGCCTTCCATCTCCAAAAGCTCGGCGGCCATGTCGAAGTTCATCACATCGCCGGCATAGTTGCCGTACATGAACAGAACGCCGGCGCCGCCGCTCGCGGCCATCGCCGCGTCGACCGCCGGCTGCGGCGGGGGCGAGGCGAAGACGTTGCCGATCGCGGCGGCATCCGCCAGGCCCTTGCCGACATAGCCGAGGAACGTCGGCTCATGGCCTGAACCGCCGCCAATTACCAAAGCCACCTTGCCGGTCCGCGGACCATGCCTGGCGACGATCGCACGCGGCGCGTTGTCCGGGCGCCAAAGATGCTCGGGATGCGCGGCCAGGATGCCGGCCAGCATTTCGTCGACCGCCGCATTGCCGTCATTGATCAGCTTCTGCGTCAGGCTCATTCGCATCTCCCCTGCATGGTCTTCGACCGCAAGACTAGAGCGTTTCGCGGCTGCGTGGAATCGCTCTTATTCTGGTCCAGCCAAGGTCGAGAAGCGGGAAGTATCGAAGGCTCTAGCGGGCGTTGTACTTGGCGTCGACTTGATCGATGGCGGCGACGTTGCCCGCAGACCGCCCGTCCGGATCAAATGTCTCCTTGAGGAAGGCATCGGCGATCGCCTTCGCCAGCTCGGGCCCGATCACTCGCGCGCCCATGGTGATGATCTGGGCATTGTTCGACAGCGCGGCGCGCTCGGCGGAGTAGGTGTCGTGCGTGAGCGCCGCGCGGATGCCCGGCACCTTGTTGGCCGAGATGCACACGCCGATCCCCGTGCCGCAGATCAGAATGGCGCGGTCATACTTGCCGGCCAGCACATCGCTGGCGACCCGGTCGGACAGATTGGCGTAGAACGGATCGGGGCCGGCTTCGGTGCGCGACACTTCCGACACCTCGTGCCTGTCCTTCAAATGATCGGCCAGAACCCTGGCCAGGCCTTCGCCGGCACTGTCTCCTGCAACCGCGAGCTTCATGAACGTCTCCTCATAGTTTGGCGACGCATCTGGACAGGATGTCGAGGTAGCCCTCCACCTGCCAGGCGGCGCGTCCGATGAACAACCCGTCGATATGCGGGCATGCGATGAGTTCGGCGCAATTGTCCTGGTTGACCGAACCGCCATAGAGGCAAGGAACGCGAAGACCGAGCACGTCCTGGGCGGCAGCGATGATCTCCGCCTGGCGGGCGTCGGCGTAGTCCGAGGTTGCCGGAATGCCGTTGACGCCGATCGCCCAGACCGGCTCGTAGGCGAGCAGGATCGGCGCGCGCCGCTGCGCGGCGCCAAGTTTGGAAAGCGCGCCGCGCACCTGCCGGTCGAGAACGTCGCGGGCGAGGCCGGCTTCGCGCTCGGCCAGCGTCTCGCCGATGCAGATCAAGGGGACCAGGCCGTGGCGCAAGGCGGCCTCCGTCTTGAGGCCCACGGTTTCGTCGGTTTCGCCGAAATGCTCGCGGCGTTCGGAATGGCCAAGCTCGACGATATCCAGATCGCAATCCTTCAGCATCACCGGCGAAATCTCGCCGGTCCAGGCGCCGTCGTCGGCCCAATGCATGGTCTGGGCTCCGACCTTGACGGATGTATCCTTCAGCATCGCCTTGACCTCTCGCGCCGCCGTGAAGGGCGGGATGACGAAGCGCTGGATGCGCGGGTCGCCTTCCGGGTCAGCGAGCAGCCCGCTGGCGAAGGCGCGCGCCTCCGCCAGCGTCTTGTTCATCTTCCAGCTCGTGCCGATCCAGACTTGAGGTGTCTGTGTCATCGATCAGTCTCCCGGCGAACCGAATGCGGATGAGTTCGGCATGGTGCTATCAACCGCCAAAGCCGTCACGGATGGTCGAGAAATAGCGATCGGTGCCGACCTGCCCGCCCTTCAGCGCCATCTCCAGCCCGTCGATCGCCTCTATGCTCGAATGGGCGACACAAAGCGGCGAGCCGGGCGATGCGGGCAGCGGCATTCTGACCGTCAGCGCGTCGACGCCCAGCTGGCCGAGCGCGTGGCTGGACGTGTCGCCGCCGGCGATGACCACACGCTTCAACTCCTGCTCCACGGTCAGTGCGCGCAGCAGTTCGCCCAAGCCGCGGCCGAGCTTGTGGCGGGCGCCTTCCTGGCGATCGATCTCGGCGCCGCGATCGGCGGCGGGGCCAAGCGCCGTGTAAAGGATCACGCTGCGCCCGGCTTCGAGGCTGGCGTTGCCGGCTGCCGCCGCGCGTGCGATGGCCTCGTCGGAACGCTCAGAGACCAGATCGACGGGATCGACCTCGATGCCGTCGAAGCCGTCGGTCATCGCATGGCGGATCTGCCGCTCCGTTGTCGGCGAGCAACTGCCCGACACCACCGCGATGCGGTCGGCTGCCCCCGGCGGCGGGAAGCTGCCCTCGCTGCCCGGAGCGGTATCGCCTGCCCATTCGGAAAGCAGCGCATATTCGATGCCGGAGGAACCGACGACGAAGTGCCCGCCCGGCTTTCGGGTGCGCCATATTTCCTTGCCGGCAAGCGCCTGCGTCTCGCAGCTGTCGACATCGACAAGCACGATGCTGCTGTCTCCGAGAAGGCGGTCCATGGCGTCCGATCGGGATGGCGATTGCAGCGTTGCCAGGTCGAGCAGTCCCGTGGTCAGTTTCGTTTGGCGTGACAGATGCACGAGCAAGTCGGATTCATCCATCGGCGTCGCCGGGTGGCGGCTCATCACCGGGTGGCGGTCGATGCGGTAGTATCTGTCGCGATAGGCAGCGAAGAGATGGCCGAATGCGGTGTAGCGCTTGAGCTGCGGCGCGCCGACCACCAGCGGCACGCAGTCCTGTGCGAACACCGCGCGGCCGATCTCGATCGCCCGGCCGATGCTGCCGATCGTCGGGCTGGAATCGAAGGTCGAGCAGACCTTGTAGTGGCAAATCTCAGCGCGAAGCGACTTCAACCAAGTGAAAGCCGCTTCGAGATGCTTGTCCATCCATCGCGGGGACTCGCTGCGGCTGGTGCCGGCGAGCCCGACGGCACGGCAATGCGCGAAGCGGCCCATCAATCCGACATCCGGCTTGCGCATGAAAAGCACTGTCGGCACGCCGCCGAGTTCCAGCGCTTCCATGACGTCGGTCGAGCCGGTGAGATCGTCTCCATAATAGCTGAGGAGCAGGTTCTGCATGCTCAGGCCGCCATGCCGTCGGCGAACTTCTCGATCGAGCGCGCCAGCTCGACATGCCCCTTGGCGAAGTCCTCGAGCGGGATACCCTCGACCGCCGCCTGCCAAGCCTGTTGCACGGCGTGCACGCCGGCGCCCGGCCCGTCCGGGTGGCTGACGATGCCGCCGCCGCAGAGATAGAGGAGGTCGACCGTCCGGCCCGTGCGTTCGTATGTCTCGGGCGCCTGTCCGCCCCACTGGCCGGAGCCGGCTACCGGCAGGGCGCAATCGTCAGGCGAAAACAAAGGCGTCGTCACCGCCTCGAAAGAGCGGATGAAGGAGTCGTCCGGTTCCCAGTATTTCGAGGCGATGCCGTTGATCTGGAACTGGTCGACGCCGAGCAGCCGCCAGAACTGCTGCCAGACCCTGAAATCCATGCCGAGACCGGGATGGCGGGTGAGGATGTCCCAGCCGTTGCGATGCGCGTGCAGCACCAGGCCGGAGCGCTTTCTGAGGTAAGCCATGCCACCGAAGCCGATGGAGTTGATGTTGATGACCGCGCAATTGCCGCCGGCTTCAAGCACCAGATCGTGGTTGCGCATCATCTCGTCGGGATCGGCGTGCGAGATACCGAAGGCATACATTACCTTCTTGCCGGTTTTCTGCTCATGGTCGAGGATCAGCGGCATGATCGCCTTCACCCGCTCCGATAGCGGCGAATAGGCCGGGCTCATCAGCTTCTCGTCGTCCTTGATGAAGTCGACGCCGGCCTCGATCAGCTCGCCCACCATCCCGGCCGTCTCATGTGGCCGCAACCCCAGCGCCGGCTTGACGATGGTGCCGATGATCGGGCGACCCTCGACGCCGGTCAGCCTGCGGCTGCCGGCGACGCCGAATTGCGGGCCGGGATGGACGCCCTTGAATTCCTCCGGCAGCTTCATGTCGATGACGCGGATGCCGGACAGCCCCCTGATCGAATAGGTGCCGCCGATCGCAATCGTCATCAGGGCCGCGAGATCGGTGCCGATCGCGTCGAACGGAAAAGCGAGGTCGACATCGGCGCGCTTGAAGGGACCGCCGCCGGCTTCGGGTATCGAAGGTTGCGCCGCGTCCGGCAAAGGCCGGATCGCCAGCACGCGCGCTGCCACCCGTGCCTTCAGCTCCTCGGTCTCGCCGGGCAATGCGACGAAGGTGCCGGTCGACTGGTCGCTGGCGATCTTGGCCGCCAGCGCCTCGATGCTCCCCGGGGTCTCGATGCGATAGGTGAGGGTGATCATGGCCGGCCAGACTCAGTCGAAAGTCAGGAAAAGAATTCCCTGCGCTCGAAATCTGGTATAATGAGTACATAAGCATTGCAAGCAATATCCTGCCCGGCGAGGCGTCATGCGATAGGCGGCGGGCATTCCGGAAATTGCGGCCGCGGTGATAGGTTGGGACTGGGTCAAGGGAGTGATTCGCGACGATGAACCGTTCGGAACCGATCGTCCGGCGCAAGCTTTCCGACGAAGTCTTTGTCAGGCTGAAGCGCCTGATCACCAGCGGCGAATTGCAGCCGGGCGACGACATGCCGTCCGAGCGCGAGCTGATGGAGCGCTTCGAGGTCGGCAGGCCGGCAATCCGCGAGGCGATGCAGGCGTTGAGCAACATGGGTCTCGTCGCCATCTCGCATGGCGAGCGCGCCAAGGTGCTGCAGCTGACCGCCAAGTCGATCATCAAGCAGGTCGACGGTGCCGCCAAGATCATCCTGTCGTCGTCGAAGGACACACTCGAGCACCTGAAGAGCGCGCGCATCTTCTTCGAGCGCGGCATGGTCAAGGAAGCCGCTGAGAAGGCGACGCTCGAGGACGTGCAGCAGCTCAGGGCAACCGTCGCCGAGCAACGAGCGGCGCGTGGCGATGCCGAGGCGTTCATCTCCGCCGACATGCGCTTCCACACCCAGATCGCGGCGATTTCCGGCAATCCGATCTATGTCGCGGTCAGCGAGGCGATGCTTGGCTGGCTGAAGGAATATCACACCGAGATGCTGATCTGGACCGGCAAGGAAAAGTTCACCCTGACCGAGCACGAGGAGATCATCGGCTGCATCGAGAGGAAAGACGCCGAAGGCGCCGAGAAGGCGATGATCAAGCACCTCGAACGCTCGCGCGCCCTCTATGTGATGAACTCCGGAAAGTAGCTTCGTTCAGATCAGGATGACGTTTCGTTGAATCGTCATCCTGATCTAGCTTTTTGTTGGAGCATGATGTTCTCCGAAAACCCGTTCCCACTTTTCGGGATCATACTTTAGTGCGTTTCACCGTTTCACGGAAACGGCGAAACGCCCTATCTCTTTGTTTTTTACGCAATTCCGGGCGGAAAACCGCTCACACTTTTCCTGGAATTGCTCTAGCCGATCCTGGCTATGGCATAGGCGGGCATCGTCAGCCGCCCCGAAGCCGCGCCTGGGTCGAGCCGGCGCACACCCGCTCCGTCCCAGATCGTAACCGAACCTGCCGCACCCCGAACCAGCGCCGAAGCGTCGACGGGCACGTCCTCCGAAGTGGTGTTTGCCAGCCAGGCTGTGACGGCGCCGGCCGGCGGGCGGCCCGCCAGAGCGGCCACGCGATCGTCGCTGATGCGCACGGCGACATGCGCATGGCCGGCCAGCGCGGCGAGGCCTTGCACAGCGTGGAAGATCGGCCGCGGCGTTCCTTCCTCGGCGGGTTCGCCTGCGGCCGCCAGCACGCCGAACGGCCCCGTGAAGCCGGAAAGCGTCAGCATCTCCAGCTCGGCCGGTGCCACGCGCGCGGCATAGCCGATCGTCCAGGCAGCAGCGAACAAGCCGGCATGGCGCGGATCGTGGTTGGCCATGGCAATGCGCTGGCCGGCTGGATTGCCCTTGGTCGCACCGCCATAGGGGTTCTGCCGCATCGCGATGGTCGAGGGCCCGATGCGATAAGGCTTCGTCCCGTAGATCGCCCGTGTCGACTGGGTGATGAAGGGCAGCGCCTCCAGCGATTGCATGACGCTGAGATCGTCGGCAGCGTGCACGATCGGGCAGGTGCAGTGGGTGACGAAATCGAGCAAGCCGGCGGGAACGCGCTTGCGGTTGAGCTCGGTGAAATAGCTGAACATGCCGCCGCCGAGCCGAATGCCGGGGAAGGCGCGGCGTGCGGCGGCGTAGACATCTTCCAACGGCGGACAGGCCGGCCAGGCGCTGCCGGGCGGCGTCGACTGCCGGTCGACCGAAGGCGAGACCGCGATGGCGTCGAGCCGCAGGCCCGCCCGGCGCACCATCTCGGCAACGCCGGAGAGTTCGAGGTCGAGATCGCCGGCGCAGGCGAGAACGCATTCAAGCGTCGTCGCTGCCGGGAAAGCGGCAGCGAGCTTGGCATGAGCACGCAAGGCATCCAGGCCATGCCCGCGTGTCGGGTCGTAGTGAAGCAGAAGCTGTTGCGGGCCAAGCTCAGACAGTAGCGAAGGCCTGCCAAGCGCTGACTCGACATCTTCCGGATAAATGACCACACCAATATCGGGCAGCTTCGCCCCGGCCTCGCCGGGTTCGATGCGGACCGGCTCGGCTCTCGGTGCGGCGGCCGCGAACTTCCCGTCGCCCGCGATGCGCAGGATGATCGTCTGACGATTGGTTTGTCCGGCTGGCAGCACATAGGGCCAGGGCAGCGCGAGCGGCCGCACATAGGTCTTGTAAGAAGCATCGGACCAGTTGCGCTGGTCCTCCATTTCAAACGTGTCGCCTTCCATCCGGCATTCGGCGCTGACGCCTGGACGGACCTGATGAGTGATGGCGCGCATATTCTTGAAGGGCTGCCAGGGGTCGATCAGGAGGGGCAGTTTCGTGTCCATCACGCTGCCATCGGTATGCTCGACCTTGACCGCGCTGCCGGCGAGGCCGGCGATCGGATGCAGGATGCAGAAGCCGCAGCGATTGGTCTCGAAATCGCTTTCGGGGAGTGCGCTGACGTCGAAGACCAACTCGCCACTCGCCGAGCCCTTGATTGCGGCGCGGAAGACGAGCCGGCCTCCATCAGGTCCCGTGCAGCTCGCCGAATAGCCGACCGAGAAGGTATCGAGGCCCTGGTCGATGACAAGGCCGGTCAATTCGGGCTCGTAGGTACCCCAGTCGCGGTCGCGTACGATGTAAGCGATGGCGCGCAGCACCTCGATGCCGCCGTGCCGGATGGTGCGCAGATTGCCGTTGACGAAATCGGCGCTGAGCGGGCCGGCGGCGAGCCGAACCGGTTCGGCGTCGGCCGCGCGCGTGCCGTAAAGGAGGAAGGGATCCTTGGTCATTTGAGCAGGTCGTCGATCAGCACCGGCTGCCGGCTGGCCGCGCCAGCATAAGCTGCTTCGACCAGCGCGAAAGTCTTGAGATTGTCGGCGCCGGAAGTCGCCGGTTCCTTGGCCGTCGCCAGGCAGTCCACCCAATGCTCCTGGATCGCCACGACACTTTCCTGAATGTTGTGCCATGGCCGCGAGGCCCAGGAAAGCAGCGGCGGTGAGACGTCGCTCACCGTGGTGCCGCTCTTGCCGGTGACCGTGAGCTGGTAGCCCTGCGCCAGCCGGATGGTGCCGTCGCTGCCGTCGAGCTCGATCAGCGTCTCCGGGAACGGTTCGGTGGCAAGCTTCGTCGCATAGCTGCAATCGACCAACGAGGTAGCGCCGCCTTCGTGATCCATCAGCATAGTCGCCACGTCCTCGCCGGCGATGTCCGGATTGACGCGCGCCGTGCGCGCGGTGAGGCTCGACACGTCGCCCAGCAGGAAGCGGGCGATGTCGAGGATATGGATGCCGAGATCCTCGATGATGAAGCGTTTTCCGCTCGCCAGATAAGGCTGGCCGGAAAACACGTCATAGGCGGAGCGGAAGGAGATGCGCCCAAAGAACGGCTTGCCGATCTCGCCGCTGCCGAGCACGGCGCGCACCGCCTGGATCGGCGACTGCCAGCGAAAATTCTCGTGCACCATCAGCGGCACACCGGCGTCGGCGCAGGCCTTCACCATGGCCTTGGCGTCGGCAAGCGTCGGCGCGAAAGGCTTTTGGCAGATCGTTGGCACGCCGTTGGCGGCAGCCATCTCGACCAGCGGCCGATGGCTGCCGACAGTGGTGGCGATGTCGACGAAGTCGGGTTTCTCGGCCGCAAACATCGCCGCTGCGTCCGTGTAGCGCCGCGCGACGCCGAACTGGTCGCCGACGATCCTGATGCGCTCCGGATCGCGGTCGCAGATTGCGACGATCGAAGCACCATCGATATCGCGCCAGGCATGCATCTGGTTGACGGCAAAGAAGCCACAGCCGATCAGCGCTCCACGCAGTTGCGCCATGGTCAGCCCGCCTTCGCCATCTGCATCAGCGTCACGCGGCTCTGCAGCCGGCGCTGCGCCTGGTCGACGACGACCGCGACGATGATGACGAGGCCCTTGATCACCATCTGCCAGAACGAGCTCACCCCCATCATCACCAGCCCGTCGGAGAGAATGCCGATGACGAAGGCGCCGACGATGGTGCCGCCGATCGTGCCGCGCCCGCCCGACATCGAGGTACCGCCGAGCACCGCCGCGGCAATCGCGTTGAGTTCGAAGCTCTCGCCCGTCGCCGGGTGCGAGGCCATCAGCTCGGAGGAGATGATGAGACCGACGATCGCCGCGCAGAAACCGGAGAACATGTAGACGAACATCTTGACCATGTTGACGCGCACGCCCGAGATGCGCGCCGCACGCTCGTTGCCGCCGACCGCAAAGATGTGGCGGCCAAGCGGCGTGTAGCGGGCGAGATAGGCCGCCCCCAGTGCCACAACGACCAGGATCCAGATCGAGACCGGCAGGCCGAGCAGTCTGCCGGCGCCGAGATAGCCGAAGCCGGTGGTGCCGAGTTCCGGCTTACCGACGAGGTTGGGGAAGGTGCGGCCGTCCGATGACAGCAGCGCCAGGCCGCGCGCGACATAGAGCGTGCCGAGCGTGGCGATAAAAGGCGCGACGTTGAGCCTTGTGATCAGCAAGCCGTTGACGGCGCCGATCAAGATGCCGACCAGAAGCGTGATCAGCGCTATCTCGACGACGTTGAAATAGATCGTATAGCCGATCAGCAGGTCGATGCCGTTGAGCACGAGATAGCCGGCGACCATGCCGCACAGGCCCACGATCGAGCCGACCGACAGGTCGATGCCGCCGGTGATGATGACGAAGGTCATGCCCATGGCCAGAAAGGCGTTGAGCGCCACGTGCTTGGCCATTAGGATCAGATTGGCGGCCGAAAGGAAATTCGGCGCCGCGACCGAGAAGAATACCAGAACGGCAATCAGCGCGATGAAGGTCCGGAGCTTCATAAGCGTCAAAAGCACGGAGCCGCTGGGCGCGGATGGCGCGGCGACCTTGGCTGGAATGTCGGTCATCGGCGTTGCTCTCCATGCACGGGTCCATGGCCAAGCGCCGATGCGGCGACGATCGCCGCCTCCGTCGCCTCGGCGCGATCGAACATGCCCGTCAGTTTTCCGTTGCTCATCACCGCGATCCGGTCGGACAGCGCCATCACCTCGTCGAGGTCCGAGGTGGCGAAGAGGATGCCCAGCCCATCACGCGATAGCTTGCGCATGGTGCGGAAGACGTCGGCCTTGGCGCCGACATCGATGCCGCGGCTGGGCTCGTCCATCAAAAGCACCTTCGGTCCGGTGAGCAACGCCTTGCCGATCACCACCTTCTGCTGGTTGCCACCCGACAGCGAGGACACCTCCTGCGCCGGATCGGCGACCTTGATCGCCAGCTCGCGCACCATCTGCATGACGGCCTGCCGCTCGGCGCCGCCACGGATATGGAACAGGCTGACGAAACGCGACAGGCTGGCCAGCGTCAGGTTGCTGGCGACGGAGAGGATCGACACCAGTCCCTCGCGCTGCCGGTCTTCCGGGATCAGCGCCAGGCCGCGCTGGATGCGTCGCGTGGTGTCGCGCTCCTTGACCTGTTTTCCGTCGATGAAGATACTGCCGCTCGCCTGGCCGTGGCGGCCCATGATGCAGTCGAACAGCTCGCTGCGTCCGGCGCCCATCAATCCGTAGATGCCGAGGATCTCGCCGGCGCGCAAGGAAAGCGAGACGTGATCCACCGCAAGTCCGCCGGTGACACGCGGCAGGCAGATCTCCTCGGCGCGGAACACCTCTGCCCCCGGGACATGGCCGTCGGCCTTGGCGAAATCCTTGGCGTCGGAGCCGATCATCTGCCGCACGATCCACTGCGTGTCGACGTTGCGCATCTGCTCCTGGCCGGTGATGCGGCCGTCGCGCAGCACAGTGATGTAGTCGCCGATGCGGATCAGCTCTTCCAGCCGGTGCGAGATGTAGACGATGGCGACGCCACGCGCCTTGAGCTCGGCGATCACCTTGAACAGGATCTCGACCTCCGACGCGCTCAGCGCCGAGGTCGGCTCGTCCATGATCAGGATGCGCGCATCGAGCGACACCGCCTTGGCGATCTCGACCAGCTGCTGCTGGCCGATGCGCAGGTCCTCGACCAGCATGTCTGGCCTTATGCCGGCTTCGAGCTGTTCGAGGAATTCGGCGGCGCGCCGTTCCTGCCCCCTGTGGTCGATCTTGCGGAAGGCGTTGGTCAGCTCGCGCGTGGCGAAGATGTTCTCGGCGACCGAGAGATTGCCGAACAGGTTCAGCTCCTGGAACACCATGCCGATGCCGCGGCCGACGGCATCTCCGGACGACGAGAAGGAAATCTCGTTGCCGTCGAGCAGGATGCGGCCCGCGGTCGGCCGCTCGACTCCGGCGATGATCTTCATCAGTGTCGACTTGCCGGCGCCGTTTTCGCCGACCAGCACATTGACCGCGCCCTTGCGCACCTCGAAATTCGCATGCTTGACCGCAACGGTGCCGGCATAGACCTTGGAGATGTCTTCCAGCTTCAGGATGACGTCGTGACCGGGCGAGGAACTCATGGCTTTGGCCCTATCTCGGCCTCCGCCGGTGTCACCAGCGGCAGGTCCTGGCCGCCTTCGATCGTGTAGGCGCCGAGCACCTTCGCGGTACGGCCTTCCAGCCCGTCGCGCGGTAGCTTGGACAATACCGTCTTGTCGGCATGGGCATTGAAAGCCTTGCCGAACTGGGCGAAGTCGATCTGGTTGGTGAAGTCGTTGAACTGCACAAAATCCAGGCTGTCGCGAATGGCGGTTCCGCGCATGGCCGGCCCGATCTGCACCCGCGCATCCGCCTTGCCGTCGCCGTCGCCGTCGACATCGATGGTCGCCGCGCGCGACTGCGTGTTGGCGGCGACGATCTTGCCTTCGATGCGTATCGCGAAGGTCCATGGCGAATTCGCCTGCTTCTTCGGATTGCCGTATTTCGCGCCGGCAGCGGCTGGATCGGTTTTGGCGAGCGCATGGACCTCGGCAAACGGCCCGGCCTTCTGCCGCAGGTAGGGGATGACCTTCGGGGCCCAGATATCCTCGACCATCTTGTCGGGATTGAAGGCCGAGCTGTTGCCGCTATCGCCACTTTGCGAGGACGGCGTCGGCAGGATCTTGCAGGCGCTGAGGCTGAGGCCTCCAAGCGCGGCAAGGGTCAGCCCAAGATTCAGCCAGGTCAACTTGTTCGGGATGGCGGTCAATAAAGCACCCGGATGATGAAATGGAGGCGAGGGGGGGACGCGCCGTGGCCCCCCCCCGCGTGGGTCGCGCCCGCGCAGGTGTTTTGCGGGAAGGTTTAGACCGTGGGGGGATTTTAGGCAGGGTTAAGGACGCAAAACAAAAGATGGGTTTAATTATAGGGGGACATATT
>NZ_JBVVQH010000008.1:99338-261122 GCF_055811115.1 Mesorhizobium sp. WSM4832
ATTTTTTTTTTAAATGATCCGGCCACCACCTATATCTAAACTATCCTCTTCGTCGGCCGCTTCTTTTTTTTAAAACACAAATATAACCCCCCCTTATTTTTATCTGGCGGCGCGGGGCCACCGCGCGCCCCCCCCCCGCAGCTTGCGTCGCGCCGGCTCAGTTCTTGAGCGCGAAGGTTTCCAGCTTGGGAGCATTATCGCCAGTGATCAGGACGCAATCCATCAGCTGCTTTTCCTTCTCGGGCGACTTCTTGTTCTTGATGTACTCGTTGGCCTGCTCGACGGCCATCTGCGCCTGGGCGAATGCCGGCTGCAGCACGGTCGCCTTGATGCCGCCCGAGGTGATGGAGTCGCGCACATCGTTCGAGCCGTCGAAGCCGACGACGATGACGTCCTTGCGGCCGGCGGCGGCGAGTGCCGCGTAGGCGCCCATCGCCATCGTATCGTTGCCGGAGATCACGCCCTTGATGTCCGGGTTGGCCTGCAGGATCGACTCCATCTTGGAATAGGCTTCGGTCTGGCTCCAGTTGGCTGACTGCTGCGCGACCTTCTTCAGGTCCGGATAGTCGTCGATCACATCGTGATAGCCCTTGGAGCGGATGCCGGCATTGGTGTCGGACTCCTTGCCGACCAGCTCGACATAGTTGCCCTTCTCGCCCATCAGCTTGACGAATTCCTGCGCGCCGAGCTGGGCGCCCTGGTAGTTGTTGGAGACGATCTGCGCCACGGCGACGCCGGTGGCGTTGATCTCACGATCGATCAGGAATGACGGGACGCCGGCGTCCTTGGCCTTCTGCACGGCGGCGACGGTGGCGTCGGCGCCGGCGTTGTCGAGAATGATCGCCTTGGCGCCGCGGCCGATCGCCGTGTCGATCAGCTGCGACTGCTTGTTGGCGTCGTCGTCATGGACCAGCACCAGAGTTTCGTAGCCAAGCTCCTTGGCCTTGGCCTCGGCGCCGACGGCTTCCGCCTTGAAGAACGGATTGTCGTGCGACGGCGTGATGATGGCGATCAGGTCCGCCGCATAGGCAGGCATTGCGGTACCGAGTGCGAGCACGCCGGCGAAAGCCGCAAGCGTCATTCTGCGAGTGAGTTTCATGAAGTCCTCCCGTTGAAAAACCTGCCCCGGACGACCGAGGCCATTTTGTCTGAATTCGTCAGGCGGTGCAGGCCGCGCCGCCCGGACCTTGAAAGCCCTTGCCGGGCTTTCTCCGAACCTGGCTGCCGATCCCCGCCATCCTCCTCCGCTCGTCCCCAGCAACCCGAGCCTGAACAGCTAAAGCCAACTGGTATGATGAGTCAATCACTAATTCAGGTGATATGTACCTGATAAACGGTCGTCTCAGGTGATGCGCTGGATGCTGGCAGCGATCTCCTCCGGCTCGAAGACGCGCTTCCAGTCGTCACGCATCAGCACTGGCTTGCCGAATTCGATGGCCTTGTTGCAGGCGTCCGAGAACACGCCCTTGGTTTCGCCGAAGATGACGGCGCCAAGCACGTTCATGTGGCCGAGCAGGAAGTCGAGCGCCGCCTGGCGGTCGACGCCTCGCGCGACGACCTCGTCGACGGCCTCCTTCATGACGACAAGCAGCGAAGCGCAGACCGTCTCTGAGAGCCCGGGCTCGAGCAACGCCATCTGCTCGACGGTCACCCGATGCGAGCGCATCACCGGCGCCCAGATGATGCGGGCGATCTCCTCACCCTTGGCGTAGTCCTCCTCCGGGCCCTGCATCAGGGCGCTGACGAAATGCTGCTTGGCCTTGACGCCGCCGAAGAAGTCCTTCTTGGCCGCCATGTCGGTTTCGTCGTTGAAGATCGGCGGATGGCAGGGATGGGTGACGAAATAGGTGAGGTCGGAGCGCTTGGGCAGATGGCCGGCAAAGGGCGCCGCGGCGTCGAGCACAATCACCATCGTTCCCGGCGCCAGCTTGCTCTCGATGCCGGACGCGACCTGGCCTATATGCGTGTCGGGAACCGCCAGGATCACCACGTCGGCACCCGCGAGCGCCTCGTCGACGCCAAGCGTGTCGATGCCGAGCCCGGTCTTCAGCCGCTCCTTGCCCGCTTCGCTGATCTCGACATGATGTATCACGTAGGGCGACCCGCGAAAGTTGGTCGACAGGCGGTAGCCCATTTTGCCGCCGGCACCGAACAGCGCAATCGTTGTCATCTAACCCTGCTCCTGATGTTCAGACGACGGCTCACGCCAATCGTCATCTTATATACTGGTATGATCACTCTACCATGAGTTGGCAAGAGGAATCGTCTGTTGCTTGTCCGTCATTCCGGCTGGGCCGTCGCTGCGTTCGCTTCCGATTTTATCGTCGGATCGTCGTCGCCGTCCGCGAGGTCGACAGACCGACGCCGCGCCAATGCCTGGCGTCCGGCCAATGCCAGCACGAAGATGACGACGATGCCCTGCACGATGTCCTGGGCACCGGGAGGCAGGCCGATGATCTGCATGGTGGTGACTATGAGGATGAGCAGGATGCTGGCGAAGAGCGTTCCCAGAGCCGTCGCCGAGCCGCCGAAGATCAGCGTTCCGCCAAGCACCACGGCGGCGATCGACTGCAAGAGATAGGGCTGGCCCATTTCGAGGAAAGCGCCGCCGATATAAGCGCCGAGCAACAGCCCGTCGAGCGATGCCAGCACCGAGGAGATGACGAAGGCCGAGGCGATGATCGGGCCATTGCGGATGCCGGCGAGCCGTGCCGCGGCGCGGTTCTGGCCGACAGCCGACAGCAATTGTCCGAACACGGTGTAGCGCAACACGAAGGCAGTCGCCGCCACGCCGATGATGGCGATGACGGCCATGATCGGCACGCCGGAAATGCGCCCCGTCGCCAGGTCCTTCAGCGCCGGGCTGACGGCGAAGCCCGGTATCGCCCTGTTCGACAGAAGCGTTGCCGTCGCCAGCACATAGCCAGTCGCCAATGTCGCGATGATCGCCGGAATGCCCAGGCCGACGACGAGCAGCGAATTGAGCGCCCCGACGGCAAGGCCGAGCAGGATGGCGGCGAGCACGCCGATGGCGAGGTTCGCATCCTGGCCCTTGACGGTGAGCAGAGCGACGAAGGCGCTGAGCGTGATCACCGAGGCGACCGACAGGTCGATGTTGCCGCGCCCGGTCGTCACCACGAACATCTGGCCGATGCCGACGACCGTCAGGAAGGAGGCCGACAGAATGACGCCGGACAGGCTGGACAGGCTGAAGCGGCTGGTGACGACGGAGAGCACCAGCCACAAGACCAGCACGCCGATCGCCGACCAGATCCAGCGGTTGCGCTGCGCCCAGATACCGAAGCCGTCGAGCGTGTTCATGGCTCGCTCCTGCGGTCCGCGGTCAGGCTGCGCAGAGTGAGCAGCGCGATCAGGATCAACCCTTGCGTGGCGGCGTTGTAGTCGCTGCTGACGCTGAGCGTGCCAAGCAGCGCGCCGATTAGCGACAGTGTCACCGCGCCGGCGATGGCGCCCACCGGCGAGATGATGCCGCCGAGCAGCGAGCAACCGCCCATCACCACGGCGGCAACGCTGAGCAAGGTATAGGAATTGCCGGAATTGATGTCGCTCGCCGTGTTGATGGCCGTCAGCGACAAGCCGGCGGCAGCGGCGAACAATCCGGCGATGAGATAGCGCACCAGCGCGTAGCGCGTCGGCGACCATCCCGAGCGGATCATCGCCGCCGGGTTATTGCCGAAGCCGCGCAGCACCACGCCGAGCGGCAGCCGGTCGATGACGAGCACGATCAGCGCCACGGCGGCGATCAGGACGATCGAAGTCGGCACGAAGCCGAGCGACCAGTTGAAAGGCGCCGACAGCCAGTCCGGACTGGCGCCGCCCGGAGTCGGCTGCAGCGCATAGCCTATGCCCATCCAGATGAAGGATGCGCCGAGCGTGACGACGATTGCCGGAATCTTGCGCGCCTGGATCACGCCGCCGAGACCGGCATAGGCGGCGACCGCTGCCGCCAGGGCCAATGCGCCGAGCCAGGGCTGGTCGTAGAGCTGCGTGGCGCTGAGCACGCTGACCAGGCCTGCGAAGGCGCCGACGCCGAGATCGATCTCGCTGCCGCCGACGATGAACATCTGCGCCGCCGTCACCAGCACCAGCGACAGCGCCGGCATCAGCAGCAGGTCGAGACCGAAAGTCGAGGCGACCGCCGGGTTGATCGCGATCATGATCGTAAGCACGGCGGCAAGCCCGATGAACGGCGCCGCATTGACCAGCCGGCGGCCGATCCGCGCCGCGGCGGTCCGGTTTCGGATCGTGCTCGCTTGCCTGTCCGTCGATTGCGCGAAAGAGGCGCCGACGATCGCCTGCTCGGTGATCGCCTCGCCTGCCAGCTCCTTGACGATCCGGCCGCCGGATAAGACCAGCACGCGGTCGCAGGCGAGCAGCTCCGCATCCTCGGTCGTGTGCCAGACCAATGCCCGGCCGCCGCGCGCGACCTCGTTGCAGAGCCGGTAGAAATCCTGCTTGGTGGCGATGTCGACGCCGCGCGTCGGGTCGTCGAGCAGGATGACCGGCGTGTCGGCGACCAGCGCCCGCGCCACAAGCGCCTTCTGCTGGTTGCCGCCGCTGAGCTCGGTGATGTTGGACTGGAAGCGCCTGTCGTCCAGCCGCAGGCGGCTGGCGGCACGCGAAGCGGTGTCGCGGCTGGCGCGGTCTGAAACCATACCCAGCGCCGGGCGGCGCGCGAGCGCGCCGATGCTGATGTTGGAAAGCACGCTCCACAGCGGGAACACGCCTTCCTTCTGCCGGTCGCCGGCGATGAAGCCTGCGTCCGCATGCCTGGTGACTGCACCGTGCTGCTTTCGGTCGGGGATGAAGATCGCGTGCAGCAATTCCTTCTGCCCGCTGCCTTCGAGACCCGCCAGCCCGACGATCTCGCCGCGCATGATGTCGATGTCTCGGCCAAGTTCGGCCGTCAGCGGTCCGGACAGCCGTACCAGCACGTCCTGGGAGGATGCGGCCGCGACGGCGTGCTGGTGGACGGGATTGGCATCGCCGCCCATCAGCTGCACAAGCTTGCCGATCGAAGCCTCCGCGGCACGGCCCTGCCAGGCGGTGCGGCCGTTGCGCAGCACCACGACCTCGGTGGCGATGTCGATGATTTCCTGCAGCTTGTGACTGATGAAGATGAAGGCGAGCCCGGCTTTCGCCCGCTCGCGAACAAAAGCCCTGAGCTGTTTCGAGCGGTCGAGGTCGAGCGAGGATGTCGGCTCGTCGAGCACGATGAGCTTGACGCCGGGCGTCGCCGCGGCGCGCGCGATCTCCACCATCTGCCGCTCGGCGATCGTCAGGTGTCCGACCTCGACGTCGGTGTCGATGCCGTTACCGGGAAAGACGGCGTCCAGCGCCGCGCGGGCGCGGGTGCTGTAGAGCGCGCGCCAGCCCGGCCGACTTGCGGAATCGCTCGGGGTTTCCAGGAAAAAGTTCTCAGCGACGGACAGGTTCGCGCAGAGCGACAGCTCCTGGTGCACCATGCGGATGCCGCGTCGCTGCGCTTCGCCGGTGTCGTAGCCGGAGAAGGCCACGTCTTCGCCGGCAAAGGAAATCGAGCCGAGCGTCGGCCACATCGCGCCGCACAGGATGCGCATCAGCGTCGATTTTCCGGCGCCGTTGCCGCCGACCAGCCCGATCACGTCGCCGGTGCCGACGGAAAGATCGATCCCGGCATTGGCGAGCGTCGGCCCGAAACTCTTGGTGATCCCGCCGAGCGAGACGACGCTGGGCCTAGCGGCAGAAGATGGCGCCGCGGCTGTGGCGATGTCCTGTGCGGCAACGGCGATATGGGACATTCGTCCTCCGGTTCTTCGCAAGCGAAGATCGGGCGCGGCCACAGGCGACGCCCGATCCGTGGCGGGTCGCGTTACTTGCTGAGCAGGTTCTGCTTGACCCAGTCCAGCGAATAGCTCGGGCTGATGATCTGGCCGCCCGGCAGCTTCGCATAGTCCTTCAGATTGCCGGCATCGACGGTCGCCACCGGCATGATCATCAGTTTGGGCGCCTTGGCGCCCTTGAGCAGCGACAGGCCAAGCCAGAAGGCGGCGCCGCCGATACCGGGCGTGGTGTTCATCGACACGGTCTGGTAGCCGTTCTTGGCGTTCTCCTCGGCCCACCATTTGACGAAGTCGGTGCCGCCGCCGCCTTCGATGATCGGCATCTTGTCCTTGTACTCGCCGCCATACTGGACGAAGGCCTGCGCGATGCCGACATCGTCGCTGCCGCCCTGGCCGAGCACGGCGTCGACACGCGGCAGCGAAGGAAGCACGTTGGCGATCGCCGACTGCGCCACCGATGCCGTCGCCTGGCCGTAGACGGTCGCGACCACCTTGATGTCGGGATATTTCGCCAGCACCGACTGCTGAGCGTTGAACATGTCATTGTCGGGCGCCGAGCCCTTCACCCCGCGCACCTGGATGACGTTGCCCTTGCCGCCGAGCATCTTGAAGACGGCTTCCGCCTGGGCGGCCTTGTAACCCTTGAAGTCGAAATTGAGCTGATAGTTGCAAGGTGCGGACGCGACAGAATCGAAGGAGATGACGATGATGCCGGCCTTGCAGGCCTTCTCGATGACGCCGTTGACCGCGGTCTCCGAGGCGGCGTCGACTGCGAGCACGTCGACCTTCTTCAGGATCAGTTCGGCGATCTGGCTGTTCTGCTGAGCGACCGAGCCGTCGCCGTTCATCACGATATAGTCGGCGATCTGCCCGGCGGCCTTCGCTTCCTTGGCCGAGGCCTCGAAAGCCTCGACCATCTGATGCCGCCAGGTGTTGCCGTAATAGGCATTGGCCAGCGCGATGACGGGCGCGTCTGGTGACGCCATCGCCGGCAACGCGGCGACACCCGTCGTCAGTGCGGCGCCGGCGAGCGCCGCAACGATTGAAACTCTCATGGTTATCTTCCTCCCAACGAACGATCGGCTTTGACAGCCCTCGGCACAGCGTATCTGCTGACGATGACGCTATGTCAGGTACACATTATACCAGCATACCAAATAGGCAAGCGCTTTGCTGGGCGGTTTCGCGCGCCGCGCCCTATCGAGATTGACCAAAGGAGTGTCAAAATCAGGCCAATGATATCGCCAAGAAATGGTGGTGCCCGCCGCTTGTCGCACCAATCACGCGCTGCGTGTGGTGGAACGCTGACGCCCCCGGCCTTCGGATTTACCCGCCCGAGGAACGGGACAGTCTCGTCAATCTAATTCAAGGCGTTCGGCCTCGGTTGATGTCAATTCGAGACTAGAATTTCACGATGTCCGATGTGCTTCCGGGCTGATCGAGCTTCCAGACACGGGCTATGCAGCGGCGCATCTCATCAGCGGTGGCCCCGCCTCGAAATTCGGCAAGGCGTATAGCCTTGGCTTCCAATTCTTGTTGCGCAAGCGTGTTGCCGGGGTCGCCCTTGGGTTCGTCGACGCGGGCATTGAGTTTGCGGCCATCGACGGTCGTGACGCTCACCTTGCCGACCCATTGCTTGGGATAAAGGGTGTCGACCTCGGCGTCGCGTTCCATTCGCACCCTTGCGTGGAAGCGCGCGACTCGGTCATCGGCAAGTGCGTGGCGTTCGAACGTGTCGAGATCGGCGACGCCGTGGACGGCGATGAGCCCCAAGACCGTGCCCATGGAGAACTTCGCCTGGTGGACGGTTTGCGGAATGTCCACGGCACCTAGCACATCTATGGCTCCCTGGTGGACATGGGCCACGACGTCCGCGATGTCGTCCTGCCCCAGCCCTTCGCGGCGCATGAGAGACTGCAGCGCGTCAGCGGCCGGATGCGTGTGCCGGCAGGAGGCATGCCATTTGAAGGACGTCTCCTCGGTTGCCCAACGGCTGCCGAGGCCATCCGTCAGGCGGGCCGGATCGGCATCGCTGGACATGCCGGCCGCCATGCCCTTTTTCCCTTCAAGGATCTGCGCGGCCCCCTTGAAGCCATCGCGGGCCAAGAAGGCAGCACACAGGCCGTTGGCGGTCGCCCGCGCGGTATGAAGCTGCTTGGAATCGGCGGCGTCGCGCAGGAATTCCCAGAGCCCCGCTGCCTGGGTACCGGCGGAGCCGAGTGCATGGTTGATGCCGGCTGCGTCCAGCCCAATCAACTTCCCGACAGCGGCGGCCGCGGCGATAGTGCCGGCCGTGCCCGTTGTGTGGAAGATCCGGTAATGTGACTGCCCCAGGAACTCTCCGACCCGGATGCCAACCTCGTAGCCGGCGATGCAAGCAGTCAGGATTTCACGCCCGGTCTTCTTCTCTGCCTCCGCAACCGCCAGAACGGCTGGAAAGATCACCGCAGCTGGGTGAAAGACCGAGCCGTTGTGAACGTCGTCCTGTTCCACCACATGGGAGGCAGCGGCATTGACCATCGCCGCGAAGTAGGGGCTCGTGCGTCGTCTCGTCGGGATGACGATGCTTGGGCCGTCCGCCGGCCCCATTGCGCGAGCAAAGCCGTCGATGATCTCGACCTGGCGCGCGCCCTTGCCGGCGAGGGTTGAGCCGAGCCAGTCGATCATCAGTCCTTTCGCGAAATGAACGACGCGCGGCGGAATTTGCTCGAAGTCGAGCCCGGCGATGAAGGCGCAAAGCCTGGCTGTCGGCCAATCGGCGGTGTCAAGGCTCATTGCTCCTCCTCTGTGCCCTCTAGACCAAGCCGGCCCCGGCGTAGGATCCGCCTTGCCCGCTCGATGACTGGCCGGTCCACCATTTCGCCGTTCACCTGGACAGCTTCGCCGGACGAAGCTGCGCCGACGATGTCCCGTGCCCAGGTGATTTGGCTCTCACTCGGGCGAAAGGCATTGCGGATCGGCTCGATCTGCCTCGGGTGAATCGCCATCTTGCCACCAAAGCCCATCTTCATTGCGTGGCGCGCGTCATCTTCGGTGATTTCAGGGCTGCTCAGGTCCGTCGTTACGCCATCGATCGGCGCGGCACGGCCGGCCGCGCGTGAACGCCAGACGAGTTCGTTGCGGACCGCAAGCAGGGTCAGTCGATCATGCGCGCAATCGAGATCGAGTGAGAAGTCAACCGAACCGAAGGCGACGGCAACCACGCCGGCCGTGCCCAATATGTCGGGCAGGTTGGCCAAGCCGACGGCACTCTCGACCAGCGCGATGACGCAAACGCTGCGGGCCATGCGCCTGGTGAGATTGCCAATGTCTGCCGGCCGCTCGGCCTTGGGCAGCATGACTGAGACGCTGTCGAGGCGCCGCACGGCGTCGATGTCTGCTTCGTGCCAAGGTGTGCCGGCGGCGTTGATGCGGACCACGCCCGGAGATTTCAGTGTGGCCGCATAAGCAACAACGGCTTCCCGAGCGCGGTCCTTGTCGCCCGGGGCGACGGCATCCTCGAGGTCGAGAATGACCGCATCCGCACCGCTGCTGTCGGCCTTGGCAAACCGCTCCGGGCGGGAGCCCGGCACGAAGAGCGGCACGACAGGCGTGACGAAGTTCACCATTGCGCCGTGGCCTTCACGGTCACATGGCCGTCGGCCGACCGTACTTCGAGAGCCATGCCGTCATTGCCCGGCGACGTTGCCCTCAGAAGCAGGTGCTGCGGGCCTGTCGCTGGCTGCACGCCCCGGAATGAGAAGCGGCGCGGCGACCGGCCGACGATGGCGGTGGCGAAGTTCATGAGCAGCGTCGCCTGGAGCGGGCCATGGATGACGAGCCCGGGATAGTGCTCGACCGTCCTGGCGTAAGGCGTGTCGTAGTGGATGCGATGTCCATTGAAGGTCAGCGCGGAATAGCGAAAGAGCAGCACCGGATCCACGTCAACCCTGCGCTCGTGCGACGCGGCCGGGAGCGGACTTGCCGGCGGGGCAGGGGTCGCCGCGGCAGCGTTGGCGGCGCGATAGACAATGGTCTGGTCCTCCTCGATCACCGGACCGGCGTCGCTGGCGATGTCGTGCCGGATCGTGACGAAGATGAGCGGCCCGGTGCGGCCCTGCTTTTCCTCGATAGCGCTCAACGTCGAGCGGCGGCGGATGGTGTCGCCGCTGCGGATTGGCGCCATAAAACGCACGTCGCTGGCAGCCCACATGCGGCGTGGAAGCGGAACCGGCGGCAGGTAGACGCCTTTGGCCGGGTGCCCGTCAGGTCCGAGGTCGCGCATATCGGCAATGTCGGGCGCCAGGCACCAATGAAGTCCGGGCAGGGCCGAGCCCTCGGCAGTTTGCGCTGCGTACTCCCCAAGCGTGGCGCTAAAACCGGCCAGCAAACGCGGCGTCACGATGTCCTCGACTTCGCGGCTACGTCCAACCCAATTCTGCAATGCCGTGTCCGGGCTCATCGCCTTCCCCCTCAGACCGCGAATTCGGACCGGATTCGATGCGTGTCGGCGCCGAGTGCGGGAACGTTGGGTGCTGCTGCGAATCCCTCCGGCCGCCCTGCCGGCACCGGCACTGCTATGCGCTTGCCGCCCGGTAGCGCCACCTCTGTCCGGCGCAGTGCCTTGTGTTGCGGCAGGTCGCGCATCTCGCTCATGCGGCCCCAGGCGATCTGCGCACCATTGAGACGGTCGATGGCCTCGTCGCAGTCGATTGCCGCGAAGATCGGTTCGATTTCGGCATCGAGTGCCGTGCGATTGGCCACCCGCCAGGCATTGGTGGCGAAGCGTTCGTCGGCGAACAGATCCTGTCTCTGCAAGACCACGGTGCAGAAGCGCTTCCATTCACTGTTCTGCTGAATGGACATGACCACGGCGCCATCCCTGCAGGCATAAGGTCGATAGGGATAGATTGAAGCGTGCGCCAGGCCATGCCTTTGGGTGTCGCGACCCGCATGTTCGTAGTGCAGCAGCGGCACCGTCATCCAGTCGGCCATGGCGTCGAACATGGCGATCTCAACAATGCGACCTCGCCCGGTCTTCTCGCGCGCCAACAATGCTTCGAGGATCGCCGCATGGGCATTCATGCCGGTGGCGATGTCTGCAGCGGAAACCCCGATCTTGCACGGCGTGTCGGCTGTGCCGGTGACGGCGCAGATGCCGCTTTCCGCCTGCACCAGCATGTCGTAGGCGCGCATCGCCGCATAAGGCGTGTCTTGCCCGTAGCCGACGATGTTGATGGCAATCAGCCGGGGGAACTTTTCCGCAATCACATCGGCGGAAAGGCCAAGCCGGTCGATCGCGCCCGGTGCAAGATTCTGTACGAGAACATCCGCGCGCGCCACCATACGATGCAGCAAAGCCAGGTCGTGCTCGGCCTTCAGGTCGAGCATCGCGCTTTCCTTGCCGCGGTTGAGCCAGACGAAGTAGGCCGACATGCCTTCCACTGTGGAATCGTAATGACGCGCGGTTTCGCCTTCCGGGCGCTCGATCTTCACGACGCGCGCCCCGGCATCGGCGAGGCGGACCGTGCAGAGCGGAGCGGCGACCGCCTGCTCGATCGAAACGACGAACAGACCCTCCAGAGGGCGGGTGGCATCAGACATTGCGCTGCACCCCAGAGCGGGCAAGCACACCAGGCTTCAGTCGCTCGTCCTTGCCGTAGTCCTCGGCTGGATGAAAGAACAGGCGCGGCGTGCCGTCGATGTCTTCGAGCCGTTTGCGGTAGGCTTCCAGATAGGACTTGCGACCATCGTCGCCGACGCGGCCTGGCATATGGGCGACGAAGGGCGGCAACACGTCGAAGCCTGAGTAGCGAAGCAGGCCATTGTGGATCGGCCACAGCAACGTGAGGATGTCGCCATCAATGCCGTCGGGCGCATAGGTGTCGGCCGATGTGCCGGTGGTGGCGGCCACCATGGCGAGCTTTCCCTTGAACATGCCGGTGTCGTATTTGCGCCCCGGCAGATAGGCGAAACCACGCGCGAACACACGGTCGGCCCAGCCCTTGAGCATTGCGGGCATTCCGAACCACCAAACCGGGAACTGGAACAGCACGAAGTCCGCCCGCTTCAGCTTTTCGATCTCGACGCTGATGTCGGCGGAGAGCACGCCGGCATCGTAGGCGGCAGTCTGCTCGCGCGGCAGGCTGAAAAAGTCCGGATCGTTGCGTTCGCCGGTTATGTCGTCCGGCCCGGCGACAGGATTGAAGCCCATCGCATAGAGGTCGCTGACGGCCACGTCGTGGCCTGCGCGGCTCAAGGTGTCCACAGCGAGATCCTTCATGGCGCCGTTGAAGGATTTGGGTTCCGGATGGGCGTAGACGATGAGGACGTTCATGGCGACTACTCCTAGTAGGAACGTGGCAGCCCGAGCACGTGCTCGGACAGGAAAGACAGGATGAGGTTGGTCGAGATCGGAGCGACCTGATAGAGGCGCGTCTCGCGGAACTTGCGCTCGACGTCGTACTCTTCCGCGAAACCGAACCCGCCATGCGTCTGGATGCAGACATTGGCGGCTTCGTTGGAAGCGTCGGCCGCCAGCATCTTGGCCATGTTCGCCTCGGCGCCGGGGTTCTTGCCGGCTTCGTAAAGGGTGAGCGCCTCACGCACCATCAGTTCGGCGGCGCGCATGTTGGCGTAGGCCCTGGCGATCGGGAACTGGATGCCCTGGTTCTGGCCGATCGCCCGGCCGAAAACATGGCGTTCCCTGGCGTAGGCGCTTGCCTTTTCGATGAACCACTTGGCGTCGCCGACGCATTCGGCGGCGATCAGGATGCGCTCGGCGTTCATGCCGGAGAGGATGTATCGGAAGCCCTTGCCCTCTTCGCCGACCAGGTTTTCGGCCGGCACGCGCAGGTCGTCGAAGAAGACCTCGGTGGTGGCGTGGTTCATCATAGTGCGGATCGGCAGGATGGTCAGTCCGTTGCCAACTGCCTCGCGCATGTCGACAATGAGGACGGACAGGCCGTCGGTCTTCTTCATGCCATCCTTGAGCGGCGTGGTGCGCGCCAGAAGCAGCATTAGATCCGAATGTTCGGCCCGGCTGGTCCAAATCTTCTGGCCCTTGACCACGAAATGATCGCCGTCGAGGCGAGCCGTGGTCTTGAGCGCGCCAGTATCTGTACCGCTGGTCGGCTCCGTGACACCGAAGGCCTGCAGGCGCAATTCTCCCGCGGCGATCTTCGGCAGGTATCGCAGTTTCTGCGCTTCCGAGCCATGGCGAAGAAGCGTACCCATCGTGTACATCTGTGCGTGGCAGGCACCGCCGTTGCAGCCGGCGCGCTGGATTTCCTCCAGCACGGCGGCGGCGGCAGAAAGCGGCAGGCCCGAGCCGCCATACGCCTCCGGGATCAGGATCGAGAGCCAACCGGCCTCCGTCAACGCTTCGACGAATTCACCCGGGTAGGTCATGTCCCTGTCGAGGGCGCGCCAGTACTCTCCGGGGAAGTGGGCGCACAGCTTGGCCACGGCATCCCGAATGTCCTGATACTGTTCCATGAGATTTGCCCGGCCTTCGTCTTGCTGCGGGCCTCACTATCACGCTTCTTCGTCCTATCAGCAATGCAAGGCTGGCGTGACCAGATATAACGAAATTCAAATGCTTAGGATGAAGGGCCAAGAAGCTGGCCAACCCAGACGGCTCGCCCGACAAGGTCCTTGGCGATGTCTTCTATCGCTTGTCCGGCAAACTGCGCCAGCCGCGAGGCAGGCCGGTCTGCCGGGTAGGCAAGGATGAGGCGGCGCACGGGCACAGGATCGATCAGCGGCGCGGCGGTGAGCAGCCCCGCAGTCACGTCGGCATGGATAGGAGCGAGCGGCAGGATCGTCCAGCCGTGGCCGCTGCGCACTAGGTCCTTCAGCGCGGCATACGAATCCGCTTCGATGCCGACATCGAGCGTGATGCCGATTTCCGCAGCGCAGCGTTCGACAATGATGCGCAGCCCATGCTTGATGCTGGGCAGCAGCAGGCGCTTGCCGGCGAGCGAGGCGAACGATACGGCGCGCACGGTTGAAAACCCCGAGTCTGGCGGTCCGATCAGGAAGAGATTTTCCAGGAGCAACGGGCGCGAGCGCAACGAACGCGCCATGCGCGGGTCGTAGAGCACCGCGACGTCCACCTCGCCACGGTGCATCCAGTCCAGCAAATAGCCGGTGTAGGCGCTGACAAGTCTGAGTTTCGCCTTGGGGTGAGCCTTGCCGAAGGCTGCAGCCAGCGGCAACGAAATAATGTCCGCAACGGTAGGTGGCAGGCCGATGGCGACTTCGCCGGTCAGCGGCGCATCGGCGGGCGTGGCCGTGGCGCGGATCTCGTCGATCTCAGCCATCACGCGCATGGCGTGCGTCAGAACTTCCTTGCCCTGCTCGGACAGCACCATGCCGCGCCCGTGGCGCAGGAACAGGGCAAAGCCCAATTCCTCCTCCAGCAGGCGCACCTGCCGGCTGAGCGCTGGCTGCGCAATGCGTAGCCGGTCGGCAGCCTTGCTGAGGCTGCCGAGTTCAGCGACGTGGATCATGGTCCGCAGCTGCGATAGTTCCATGAGCTATCGAATATCATTATATCTGATCACAAGAAAGGGACGAAGATTAGATCGGAGAGCTGAGGTAATCTAATGCCAACCCAATTCTCGGAGGTCCAAGGTGACGGCGAGCGTACAAGCGAAACAGCCGGAAACAACTGCGGTTGCATCTGCCCCGGCTGCATCTGAAAAGCAGTGGCCAGACCAGGTCTATGATGTGCTCAAGGCTGCCGGCATCAGCCATATGTCCTATGTGCCGGATGCTGGCCATACCACATTGATCCGCCTCTTTGGCGCGGATCCTGAGGTCGTCACGAATGTCTTGACGACCGAAGAGGAGGGCATCGCCATTGCTGCAGGCGCCTGGCTCGGAGGCAAGCGGAGCGTCGTGCTCATGCAATCTTCCGGCGTTGGCAACTGCATCAATATGCTCTCGCTTCCCGTGCATGCGCGCTTTCCCTTGCTCGTTCTGGTGACGATGCGAGGCGAGTGGGCCGAGTTCAACCCATGGCAGGTGCCGATGGGGCAGGCGACGGAGGCCTCGCTGAAGGCAATCGGGCTCAGGGTGCAGCGCGCCGAGACTGGTGACGACCTGGTGGAAACGGTTGCGCAAGCGGCCGCCATGGCTTTCGACGCCGACCAGCAGATCGCAGTGCTGATCGGGCAACGGCTGCTCGGCAAGAAGAAGTGGTGAACGACGTGACGTTACCGACAATGGACCGCAGAGTTGCGGTGAAGAAGCTCCTTGCCGCCCGCGACGGCGCATTGGTCGTGACCGGTCTCGGCTCGCCGAGCTACGACGTGCATGCCGCCGGTGACCGCAACGACAACTACTATCTCTGGGGCGCGATGGGTGGCGCGGCGCTAATCGGCCTCGGGCTAGCCCAGGCCCAGCCGCAGAAGCGGGTCATGGTCATCACCGGGGACGGCGAACAGCTGATGGCGTTCGGTTCGTTGGCGACGATCTCGGTGGCGCGGCCGAGGAATCTCGACCTGATCGTCCTCGATAACCAGCATTTCGGCGAGACGGGCATGCAGTCGAGCCATACCGGTCGAGGCATTGGCTTCGACAAGGTCGCTGCCGCTTGCGGTTTCTCGGAAACCGCAGAATTGCGTTCGCTGGAGGAGGTCGACACGCTCTGTGAAAAGCTGCGTCGCCCGGCCGACGGCCCGCGTCTTTTCGTGCTGAAAATCACCGCCGAGAACCTGCCGCGCTCGCTGCCGCCTCGCGATGCGGTTGAGGTCAAGAACCGCTTTCGCGCCCATCTGGGCTTTGCCACCTGTTGAGGTCGATATGGCGCTGGTCAGCTTCCAGAACACGGTCGGCGGTCGGCTCCAGTCGACCGCCGATACATTCGAGAGCCACGATCCCTTCACTGGCAGGCCCTGGGCGCTGATCCCGCGCGGCGGAGAGGCTGAGGTGGATGCCGCCGTGGCGTCCGCCAAGGCGGCTTTCCGGTCGAAGGAATGGGCTGGCATCACGCCGACCGCGCGCGGCAAGCTGCTCGTGCGAATGGCCGACCTGATCGCGAAGAACGCGGAGCGCATTGCCGCCATCGAGACGCGCGACAATGGCAAGCTGCTCACCGAGATGACGGCGCAGCTGCGCTACATCCCGGAATGGTTCCGCTATTTCGGCGGTCTTGCCGACAAGATCGAAGGGGCGGTGCTGCCGATCGACAAGGCCGGCATGTTCGCCTTCACCCGCCACGAGCCGCTGGGTGTCATTGCAGCCATCGTGCCCTGGAATTCGCCGCTTTTGCTTCTGACATGGAAGCTCGCGCCGCTGCTGGCGGCCGGCAACACCGTCGTCATCAAGCCATCGGAACACGCCTCGGCCTCGGCGCTGGAGTTCGTGAAACTGTTTGCGCAGGCGGGCTTCCCACCCGGCGTGGTCAACACCGTTACCGGCATGCCGCTCGATGTCGGCGTGCCGCTTGTTTCCCATCCCAACGTCGCCAAGATCGCCTTCACCGGTGGTGAGCCCGGCGGGATCGCCGTCTATCGAGCCGCTGCCGAACAGCTTAAAGTCGTCACGCTGGAGCTCGGCGGCAAATCGGCCAACATCGTCTTCGACGACGCCGATATCGAGAGCGCGGTCAACGGCGCGATCTCAGGCATCTTCGCGGCCAGCGGCCAGACCTGCATCGCCGGTTCGCGCCTGCTGGTGCATCGCAAAATCCACGACCGGTTCGTGGAAGGCGTCGTAACGCTGGCGGCCAGCGCCCGATTGGGCAATCCGGCGCTGCAAGAGACGCAGGTGGGGCCGATCACCACGCAAGCCCAGCGCGAGAAGGTGCTGTCCTACCTCGGCATAGCACGCCGCGAGGGCGCGCTTTGCGTATTGGGCGGCGGCAAGCCGGCGTCCGGTGAACTGGCCGAGGGCTGGTTCGTCGAGCCCACCATCTTCACCGGCGTGGACAACACCATGCGGATCGCGCGCGAAGAGGTGTTCGGGCCAATCCTGTCCGTCATTCCGTTCGACGACGAGGAGGAGGCTTTTGCCATCGCCAATGACAGCCCCTTTGGGCTGGCGGCAGGGATATGGACCAGCGACATGGGCCGGGCGCTGCGCGGCGCGGCCGCGATGGAAGCGGGGATGGTCTGGATTAATTCATACCGCGCCGTCTCCTATATGGCGCCCTTCGGCGGCTACAAGAGGAGCGGCATCGGCCGCGAGAGCGGACAGGAGGCGATCAATTCCTATCTGCAGACCAAGACGGTGTGGATAGACACGGCCGGCAAGACCGCCAATCCCTTCGTGATCCGCTAGGCTAGCCTCGGTGAGGGAATCATCCTTATCCGTGGCCGAGCCCGGCGCGCCGCTCCCCGGAACGGTGGTCTGCCCACAATGACGAAGGAACTGGACATGAGACAGGCGGGCAAGGTGGCGGTGATCACCGGGGCGGCACGCGGCATTGGACGCGCTTGCGCGGAGCGTTTTCTGACCGAAGGCGCGAAGCTCGTGCTCGGCGATATCGATGTCGCCGAGCTGAAGAAATGTGCCGCTGAAATAGGCACGACCGACAGCGTCCTGGCGGTCGTCACGGATGTCAGCAAGAAGGACCAGGTCGATGCGCTGGTTGCGGCGGCGGTGGCGAAGTTCGGCCGTGTCGACATCATGGTCAACAATGCCGGCATCGCTCCGGTCCAGGACTTTCTCGACATCAGCGAGGCGGATTACGACAGGGTCCTCGCAGTCAATCTGAAAGGTGCGTTCATGGGCACCCAGGCTGCCGCCCGCCAGATGATCGCGCAGGGAGGAGGCGGCGTCATCATCAACATGTCGTCGATCAATTCGGGCCTCGCCAACCCGCGCGTCGCCACCTACGCGATCTCCAAGGGCGGCATGAACCAGGTCACCAGCACCGCGGCAGTCGCCTTCGCTCCCCATGGCATCCGTGTGGTCGGCGTCGGCCCGGGCACCATCGCGACGGAGATGGTGATGGATGGGACCTTCATCGACTCCGAGGAAACGCGCCGCGCGATCCTATCGCGCACACCGCTCGGGCGTCTCGGCACGGCCGCCGAGATCGCTTCCGTCGTGGCGTTCCTGGCCAGCGACGATGCGTCCTACATCACCGGCGAGACGATCTATCCCGATGGGGGCCGGCGCGTGCTGAACTATACGGTTCCGATCAGGGATGAGAAGAATGGGAAGTGAGAATATGGGCAATTTCGACAAGCTGCATCACATCTGCATCGTCGTGCGTGATATCGACAAGGCGCAGGCTTATTACGATTCAATCGGCATAGGACCGTGGGAAGCCTATCCGCCGCTGGCCGAATACGAAGAACTCCAAGTCCCAAGCCCCGAGGGGTTCAAGGCGATGCAATACCGAATTTGCAACCTGCCGAACACTCAGCTGCAACTGTGCCAGCCAAACCACGATCCTTCACCACAGCGGATTCATCTCGATACCAAGGGCGAAGGCGTCTTCCATATCGGCTTTGAGGTTCGTGATGCGGACGCAGCCGAAACCAAGGCGAAAACCGACGGACTTGCCGTGCTGATGCGCGGGCGCCGGGAAAACCGCACCGGCTTCACCTACTACGATACGGCCGACAAGGCGGGCGTCATCCTGCTGACAAGGGCGACCAATCTGCCCGGCAAATGATCCAACCGCGAGAAAGGAAAGCCGATGCGGACCATGTCCGGAATGACCGGTCCGTCAGCTGCCCCGCAATTCCTGAAGCCGGTCGACCAGGAACTTGCCGCTGGTGATGATATGCATTTCCAAAAGGCCCACGGCGCGCAGCGTATCCTTGGCCTCGCACAGGTCAATGAGCTGCCAGTGGTCGCGGTCGGACTGTGCCTGTATCTCGGTGAGCGTCACCATCATGCGCGTGTAGCGTTCCAGTTGCTGGTAGATACGCCCGACCAGTTCGATCGTCGCCTTGCGGCCGGACGGCGCGTAGAGCGCGGCGTGGAAGTTCCAGTTGAGCTGGTTCGAATACTCGCCTGTCTTGCCCTGCTCCTGGTGCTGCTTTGCACGCTCCCGGGCCAGAGCGAGGTCGGCCTCCGTCATCCTTGGAATGGCTAGGGCCAGTAGCCATGTTTCGATCCGGGCCCGCAATTCGTAGAGCTCGAGGATCTCGTCCAGGGAAATCGAGGTGACGACGGCGCCCTTGTGGGAAACCAGCGTGACGAAGCCTTCCGAATGAAGCTGATGCAGCGCCTCTCGCACCGGAATTCGGCTGACGCCGAACTCGGTGGCCAGATGCTCCTGCCGCAGCTGGAAGTTGGCCTCGTATTCGCCGATCAGGATCTTCTGCCTGATGGCATCGGCGACCTGGGTCGAGATGGTTTTCTTCTGTACGAGCATGAATCAGCCTGGGGCGGCCGCCTTGTTTGTCGACTGGCGCCGTTTTGATTGAAGAAGTGGACGCATAGCACCGTTGTCACTGCGATGCCATGTCGCCCGTTTCGCTTCAGTAGACATGTTCCTCGATGGGCTGATTGCTGGCGATCCGCTCGTAGCGAAAGGCCGAGAGGTCGACAGAGCGGTACTCGCCATAGGCAATGAGGTCGCTGACACCCGACCCGGTCGCCGCCGCATGCATCATGCCGTGGCCGCTGAAGCCGGTGGCCAGGACAAAGTTCGAGACCTCGGGATGCCGGCCGATGATGCCGCTGTGGTCGAAGGTGTTGTATTCGTAGAGACCCGCCCAGGCGCGCAGCATGCGCAATTGTTCGAAGCCGGGAACACGATGGGCCAGCGCCGGCCAGATCAACTCGTCGAACAGATCGTAGTCTACATCCAGGCCAAAATCGTCTGGGTCGTTCTCGCGCACCGGCGGAATACCGCACAGGAAGAGCTGACCTTCCGGCCGCAGCCAGACGCCGCTCGTATCGAAGACGAAGGGGCAGTTTTCGATCCTTGCCGGCGTTTCGAAGACGAAGACGCAGCGCTTGCTCGGGACAACCGGCAGCTCGACGCCGGCCATCCTGGCAATGCCCGCGCTCCATGGTCCGGCCGCGTTGATCACCGTGCCGGCGGCAAGCCGTTCGCCATTGTCCAGCACCACTTCGCCGACCTTTTGGGAAGACGCCATGGTCAGTCCGGTCACGGTCGAGGCAAGATAGTCCACGCCCTGAGTGCGTGCCTTGCGGCGGAATGCCTGCATCAGGCCGGGGCCGTCGAACCAGCCTTCGCTGCCGAGGCCGAGCGAGCCAAGGGCGAGATCGTCCGTGTTGAGCCATGGGAAGCGTCGCGCCAGATCGGCTTGCTCGATCAGTTCGGCATCGACGCCCATGCCGCGCTGAACGCGGTTCTTGGCACGCTGCGCGTCGGCCCGCTCGGGCGTCGCCAGCACGAGGTAACCGGGCTCATGCAGGCCGATGTCCGCCAACTCGTCGCCAATGGCTAGCCGCGTCTTTACCTGGCGCAGGAAATCGATGCTGAACTTCGACATGGCGATGTTCGGCGCGGTGCCGAACTGCTGGCGTATGGCGCTGGTCGACAAGGAAGACGAGGAGGCCGTGTAATAGGGGTCCCGCTCGATCACCGCGATCCTGCCATCGAAATCCGGATTGGCTGACAGGAAGTAGGCGATCGAGCTGCCGACGACGCCTCCGCCGACAATCACCACATCATAGTTTGTGCCCATTCCAATCGTGTTCCCTATCTCGAATGTCATGCGTGGTGACGAGGATTGGATACTTTCCTCTATCGCCCCACCTCAGAAATGAGACATAACCCGGTCTTCGACGCAGAAAAAGGGGTTTGACGCGAAAATAGGAATACATTATCCAATCTTTGCCAGATATCAGACATGCCGAGGATTGTTCCGTGGGCTTCATCGCTCCCCGTCTCGACGTCATCAAGCCAAGCCCCAGCATGGCGGTCACCGCGCGGGCAATCGAAATGCGCTCGGCCGGCATCGACGTCATCAGCCTGAGCGCCGGCGAGCCGGATTTTCCGACGCCTCCGCACATCGTCGAGGCAGCCTACGAAGCGATGCGCAGGGGTGAGACGCGCTATACGGCGGTCGACGGCACCGCCGCGCTGAAGAAGGCGGTGGCCGGAAAATTCAGGCGCGAGAACGGCCTCGACTACGAGCCTTCGCAAATCAGTGTCGCGGGCGGCGCAAAGCAGATCATCTACAACGCCCTGCTGGCAACGCTGGCCCCCGGTGACGAGGTGGTTGTCCCCGCGCCCTATTGGGTTTCCTACACCGACATCGTCCTGCTCGGCGAAGGCAGGCCGGTTGTCGTACCCTGCACCGAGGCGCAAGGCTTCAAACTGACGCCGCAAGCCCTGCGAGCCGCGATCACCGGGCGCACCAAATGGCTGCTGCTCAACACGCCGTCCAATCCGACTGGCGCCGTCTACAGCCGCGACGAACTTGCCGGCCTGGCCGGGGTGCTGCTCGACCACCCGCATGTTCACGTGCTGACCGATGACATCTACGAGCATATCCTGTTCGATGGGCGCGTCTTCCATACCATCGCCGGCGTCGAGCCACGGCTGAAGGATCGCACGCTGACGGTAAACGGCGTGTCGAAGGCCTACGCCATGACCGGCTGGCGGATCGGCTATGCCGGCGGGCCGGAACCGCTGATCCGCGCCATGGCCACCGTGCAGAGCCAAAGCACGTCGAACCCATCATCCATCTCGCAGGCCGCGACCATAGCAGCGCTTGAAGGCCCTCAAGACTTTCTTCGTCCGCGCGCTCTCGAATTCCAGGCCCGGCGCGACCGCGCCCTGGAGCTGCTGCGCGTCATTCCCGGTCTCACCTGCCAGACGCCCGAGGGCGCCTTCTATCTCTATCCCAATTGCTCGGCCCTGATCGGCCGTCGCCGCCCGGACGGCACGCCTATCGGCGACGACGACGATTTCTCGCTTTACCTGCTCGATCAGGCGCGGGTAGCAGTGGTGCAGGGCTCGGCCTATGGCCTGTCGCCGCATTTCCGCATTTCCATAGCCACGTCGATGGACCTGATCGAAAAGGCGATCAGCCGCATCGCCGAGGCTGTCGAAGCGCTGCGGTAGGGCCGGCGATGGATCTCGACTTCGTCCTGAAGCTGATCGAATTTGTCTCGCGTTCGCCCATTGCCGAACTGGAGATCGAGCGCGACGGCGTTCGCGTCCGCATGTCCAGGCATACGGCGTCGGCGCAATCCGCGTCGCAGGTGCAGCCGGGGCCCGATGTAACCGCCCGTTCCCCAGATCAGACGTCGACATCTCCGCCTATCGCACGCCATTCGATCCGCGCGCCGCTGACGGGGGTGTTCTACCGCTCTGGCGACGAAGGCGAACCGCCGCTGGTTGCCATTGGCGATGTGGTCGCGGAGGGGCAGAAAATCGGCGTCCTCGAAGCCATGAAGACGCTCAATGTCGTGGAATCCAATCGCGCTGGGCGGATCGTCCAGATCGCGTTCGACGACCATGCAACGGTGCAGTCCGGCGACGTGCTGTTCGTGTTGGAAGATGAGGGCTGAGGGCGATGTTCGATACCGTCCTTATCGCCAACCGCGGTGAAATCGCGCTGCGCATCCTGCGCGCCTGCCGCGATCTCGGATTGAAAACGGTGGCGGCGCACTCGGAGGCCGATGCGAGCCTTCGCCATGTCGCGCTGGCGGACAAGGCGATCTGCATCGGACCGGCTGCCGCGACAGAGAGCTATCTCAACATCGCCGAGATCATCGCGGCCGCGCAACTCACCGGCGCGGGCGCGATCCATCCGGGCTATGGTTTCCTTTCGGAGAGCGCCGCCTTCGCCGAGGCCGTCGAAAACGCCGGCCTCATCCTCGTCGGGCCGTCCGCGACGGCGATCCGCACCATGGGCGACAAGGTCTCCGCCAAGCGCACGATGATCGCTGCCGGCGTTCCCTGCGTTGCGGGCTCGAAGGGCGCGCTGCCGCAGGATGAGCAAGAGGTGCGCGCCATTGCCGAGGCCATCGGCTATCCGGTCATCGTCAAGGCAGCGGGTGGCGGAGGCGGGCGCGGCATGCGCATCGTACGCGATGAGCAGGCCCTGATGGAAGCCGTTTCCATGGCGGTGAAAGAGGCGGACCGGGCCTTCGGCAACCCGCAAGTCTATCTGGAAAAATTCCTCGAGCAGCCGCGCCATATCGAGATCCAGATCCTGGCGGACAAGCACGGCAGGGCGGTCTGGCTCGGCGAGCGGGATTGTTCCATGCAGCGCCGTCACCAGAAGATCATCGAGGAGGCGCCGGCGCCTGGCATCGCCCGCGAGGCGATCGCCGAGATCGGCGATCTGTGTGCCCGCGCATGCCTGACCATCGGCTATACCGGTGCCGGCACGTTCGAGTTCCTCTACGAGGACGGGCGCTTCTCTTTCATCGAGATGAACACCCGCGTGCAGGTGGAGCATCCGGTCACCGAACTCGTCACCGGCATCGATATCGTGCGAGAGCAGATGCGCATCGCTCGCGGCGAACCGCTGTCGTTCAGCCAGGAAGACATCCGCATTCAAGGCCACGCCGTCGAATGCCGCATCAACGCTGAAGATCCGTACAGCTTCCGGCCGCATCCGGGCCGGGTCGAGCGCTGGACGCCGCCCGGTGGTCCCGGTATCCGCGTCGAGTCGCATCTCTACTCCGGCTACACCGTGCCGCCGCACTACGATTCGCTGGTGGCCAAGCTGCTGGCGCATGGCGCGACGCGGGCAGAGGCGATCCGGCGCATGCGCGGGGCGCTGGGCGAGATGGAGGCAGTCGGCATCGCCACCAACGCGCCGCTGCACGGCATCCTAATGGAGGATACCGGCTTCGCTACCGGAGGCTTCGATATTCATCATCTCGAACACCTCATCGAAGGCGGTCTGCTTGAGCGACGAGGCGGCGATGACGCTTGAGGAGATCGAAAGGCTGGCTGCCTGGTGCGCAAGCGCCGGCATAGGCGAGATCGAGCTGGCGGAGGCCGGCTTTTCGCTGCGCCTGCTTGTACAGGCCGTTATTGCCCCGACACCCGTGGCCGCGGCCGAAGCGCCGAAGGCCGAAACGGTCTTCAAGGGCGTGCGTGCGCCCGGCGTCGGCGTGTTCCGCCTCTATCACCCGACCACCGGCCACCCGGTTGCCAAACCTGGCCAGACGGTCCGCAAGGGCGAGACGGTCGGCGTCCTGCAGGTCGGCCCGTGCCTGAAAGCGGTGCTCACGCCGGCAGACGGCGTGCTGGGCGGGGCGCTGATCAAGGACGGAGCGGTCGTCGGCTACGGCACGCCGCTCTACGAACTGGCGTGAAGGCACAGGCGATGGTTCGAACCACTGAGGAAAGCGCCATGACGGCCACGGGATTGCAGGTCGATATCAATTCCGACATGGGCGAGGGTTTTGGAGCCTACAGGCTCGGCGACGACGCGGCGATCCTCGATATCGTCAGTTCCGCCAATGTGGCCTGCGGCTTTCATGCCGGGGACCCCGAGATCATGGCCGCTACGTTCTCGATGGCGCGCGACAAGGGCGTCGCCGTTGGCGCGCATCCCAGCTTCGCCGATCTGTGGGGGTTCGGACGCCGCATCATCCCGCATTCCATGGATGAGATCGAACGGCTGGTCGCCTACCAGGTCGGCGCGGCGCAAGCGCTTTCCGCTTATGCCGGCCACCCGATCCGGTATGTGAAGGCGCATGGCGCGCTGGGCAACCTTACCCAGACAGACCGTGGCGTCGCCGAAGCAGTGACCCGCGCAGTCAAGGCCGTTGATCCCGGCCTGATCTGCCTGGTTATTGCGCTCGGCTTCCAGGACAGGATCGCGCGCGACGCTGGCCTGACGGTCAGGTCCGAGATCTTCGCCGATCGTGCCTATACCGAGGAAGGCTTCCTTGTCTCGCGCAAGCTGGCAGGCGCGGTCATCCATGACCCCGAAAAGGCCGCGGAACGGGTCGTGCGGATGGTCGAGCAAGGCGGCATCGAGACGCTTTCCGGGCAGATGCTGCGGACGCCGATCGATTCCATCTGCGTCCACAGCGACACGCCGGCGGCCGTCGCCATCGCAGCGCATGTCAGGAGACGGCTGGAGGCGAACGGCGTCAGGGTCAGGGCGTTCGCGGCAACGGCCTGAGCACGGCCAATCGGTTGCGCGGCGGATCGTCCCCTCCCCCTTGATGACCAGGCCTCACGTCACACGCCGCCGAGTCCTCGTTCGAGAAAACGGTCGAGCTGTTCGATTTCCTGGGCGGAGAGACTGATGCCATCTCTCTGCGAAGTCGCACGAGCGAGGAACCGTCGCTGCGAGGGCAGGCGCGCACTCTGACCGACGATCGCCTCGAACAGGGCTTCGGCACGACCCAGCGGATTGCCGGGACGTCCGGCGGAAAAAGCTTGCGGCGAAAAGGCGATGACCAGCTCTCCATGCGATGGATAAAGCGTCGTGGTGCCGAGCAGATCGAGCGCCTCGGGGCTGGTCAGGTCGCCGATCATGATGCCGGCGAGCAGCTCGATCATCGTCCCGATGGCAGACCCCTTGTGCCCGCCGAAGGAAAGCATGGCGCCTGCCAAGGCAGCTTCCGGATCTGTCGTCGGCCTGCCGTCTATATCGATCGCCCAGCCTTCCGGCAGCTTCTTGCCGGCCCGGCGATGGAGCTCGATCTCGCCGCGCGCGGCAACCGACGTCGCGAAGTCGAAAACATAAGGCGGCTGCTCTTCGCGCGGCCAGCCAAAGGCAAAAGGATTGGTGCCAAGCAATGGCCTGTTGCCACCGGTCGGAGCGACCGTGGCATAGCTCGGACACATGGCCAGGCCGGCAAGGCCTGCCTGCGTCAAGGCTTCGACCTCCACCCACAGCGCGGAGAAATGCACGGCATCGTTGATCGCGAGCGCGGCAATGCCGCACGAGCGTGCCCGCTCGACCAGAACGGGCAGGCCCAATTCAAAGGCCGGGTTGGCGAAGCCATGCTTCGCATCCACTTTGACGATGGCGGGCGCGTCTTGCGGCAACAATTCGGGCAGCGCGTTCGGCTCCACTTTTCCGGCCTTGATCGTTCGCAGGGCGCCTTCGATGCGGTAGACACCATGCGACTTGCAGGCATCGCGTTCCGCCGCGACGATGACCCGGGTGATGGCGCCGGCCTGGATGGGGTTCAGTCCCGCCTTGCGGAAAATTGCATCGACGCGCTCATGCAGGGCATCGACGGTGATCGCGGTGTTGGTCATTTCTGCCTTCGGGTTTGGCTGCGCGCAAACGCAGGTGCCTTCAAAAATCCAGACCACCGGCAAAGGCCCTTAGATCCTGTGCAAGCAAAGCGGGCTGTTCGAGGGCTGCGAAATGACCACCTCGCGGCATCGCTGTCCACCGGCGGATATCCTTGAAGACACGCTCGACCCAGCTTCTTGGCGGCATCGGCAGCTCCTTGGGAAACAAAGCCACCGCAAGCGGGACATGGATCGCCGTGCCGGGCGCAAATGCAAGCGGGCGGGCGCGCGTTTCCCAATAGAGCCGCATCGACGAAGCGACGGTCCGGGTGAACCAGTAAAGCGAGATGTCGGCGAGCATGTCGTCGCGCGAAAAAGCGGCGTTGCCCAGATCGCCGTCGCAATCGCTCCAGTCGCGGAACTTTTCGATCATCCATGCCGCCAGTCCGACCGGCGAATCCGTCAGCCCATACGCAAGCGTTTGTGGGCGCGTCGCCTGGATATGGGCATAGGCGCCATGAAGATCCGCCCAACCGGCTTTCCGTTCCAGGAAGGCGCGTTCTTCCGACGTCAAGTCACCGTCTGGGCTTGTATCGTGAGGTGGTGAGAATGAGCCGGGAATGAAATTGAGATGCACGCCGGCGAGATTGTCGGGATGCGCGTGTGCCAGGCAGGTCGACACGCTGGCGCCCAGATCCCCTCCCTGGGCGAGATAACGCTCGTAGCCGAGACGGCTCATCAACTCGGCCCAAATCTCGGCAACGGTGAACAGGTTGAGACCAGACCTGGTCGGCCGGCTTGAAAAGCCATAGCCGGGAATCGACGGAACCACGACATTAAAGGCGTCCTCCTGTCTTCCGCCATGCGAAAGCGGGTCGGTCAGAAACGGGATCAGCTGATGAAATTCGAAGACGCTGCCCGGCCAGCCATGGGTGAGTATGACCGTTCTGCCGGTCGCAACAGCGGCGCGCGCATGGATGAAATGGATGGTTTGGCCGCCGATATCCGTCTGGTAGTGCGGATGGAGGTTCCAGGCGGCTTCCTGCTTGCGCCAGTCGAAGCCGGTGCCCCAGTACTGTACAAGCCGCCGCAGTTCTTCGTATTCCGTTCCCTGCGCCCAGCCTATCGCCTGCAATTGGTCCGGCGCTCGCCAGGCCGAAAGACGCTTCTTCAATTCGTCGATTTCAGCCTGGTCGATCCGGATCGTGAAAGGGCGGATTTCCATGGACCTGTCCTGCTCGCTGGTATCTTGATGAGGGTGCCGATGCCGTGCCGTTCCTTGTTATCACCATCGGATCTCGGGCCAATCGGTTCGGGTTTCTCCATCAATTCGGCCGAGACCTTGCCGCCACCAGATTGCGCGCGGCAACGAATTCGTCATGCCACCGCCGGTTCGCGCGAAGCGCCTCCGTCGACACTTCAATCGAGACCGGCACGAATCGCAACCGTGCGCCGACCGGCGCCTGCGCCAGCCGCCACAGGTCGGCTTCGATCACTGTGGCGATCTTCGGATAGCCGCCGCACGTGTTCGCATCGGCAAGCTGGATGATCGGCTGACCGGATGGCGGCACCTGGACAGTTCCCGGCACGATGCCGTGGGACAGCAATTCGAGCGGTGAGAGGAGCGAAAGCGTCTCTCCGGCAAGGCGATATCCCATCCGGTTGGCGTCGTTGGTGATGCTCCATTCGCTGTCGGTGAAGGCTGCCTGGGCCTCCGGCGTGAAGGCGTCGAACTCGGCAGCGGGCAGAACCCGCAATTCGATTGCCGAGGCAAAGCCGCCCGCGGCGCCGCGCCGCTCCTTCAGCGCTGCGCCAAAGCCGCCCGCGGGGAGGCGGCATTGCGCAGGGTTAAGCGCAAGCTGGTCGCCGCGGGACAGGCCGCGTCCGGCGAGCCCGCCGAAACTGCCTTTCACGTCCGTCGCGCGCGACCCCATGACGGGCGGCAGATCGAGCCCGCCGGCAAAGGCGATGTAGGAACGCGCACCGACTCGCGGCGCCTCGAGGACAAGCGCCTCGCCGGCGCGGATCGTCATGGCCCACCAGGGCGGGCAGGGCCGGTCGCCGACGCTGACGGCGCAATCCGCACCGGTGACGGCGACGGCGGTGTCGATATGCGCGCGCAGCCGGAACGGATGAAGCGCGACCTCGATCCCGGCGGCCGAGGGATCATTGCCCAGCATGAGATTGGCGATCGCCAGTGCTTGCCTGTCCATGGCGCCGCCATGGCTCACCCCCAGCGCCAGATGACCGGGCCGGCCGAGGTCCTGGACCGTGTTCGGCAGGCCGGTGGTGAGGATCTCGATCATGCCTCGATCCCCGCGATTTCGAAGCGAATCCTGTCTCCGGGCCTGAGGAGCACGGGCAATTCCGCTTCGGCCCTGAAGAGCTTCACGTCGGTATGGCCGATGATGTGCCATCCGGATGGTGCTGTCATCGGCATGATACCTGCCTGCGCGCCGCCAATGATGACGGCGCCCTCAGCGACTTTGAGGCGAGGCGTGCTGCGCCTTGCCCAGGTAAGCTGCGGGTCGAGACCGGACAGATAGGGAAAGCCCGGCATGGCGCCGATGGCGGCAACGGAGTAGGTGGCCGCCGCGTGGCGCCTGACAGTCTCGTCGACAGACAGGCCGCAATGCGCGGCCCAGCCGGCGAGATCTTCGCCGCGCGCGCCGCCGTAGCTGAGGGGAATGGTATGATGCGTGCCTGCAACCGCATGGGCATCGGTGCAGGTCCAGAGCGACATCAGCTGATCGCCGACGCCGTGGGCGTCCGTGGCGAGCGGATCAAACACCACCAGCAAGTTGTTCATGCCGGGAACAGCCTCGCGCACCCCCTCGAGGGTCAGCGCGGCATTCGCTACTGCCCAGACCAGTTCCTGGGTGGCATCATCGAAGGCCCCCTGCGCGCCATCGAGCAGCACAGCGCTCGATCCTGCAAGGCTGATGTGGGGCGTACCGACAACCATGGGCGGTCAGTCCTTCACCGGCACCGTATAATTCAGGATCAGCCGGCCGCCATCCGGATAGATGGTCTGGCCGACAATGTAGGAGGCGTCGTCGCTGGCCAGGAAGGATGCGACGCTGGCGATCTCCGAAGGCTCGCCGCAGCGGCCGCTCGGGGTGCGCGACAGGATGGTCTGGCGCTGCGCTTCGCTGGCCATGACCGAGCTCTTGACCATGTCGGTCAGGATGGTGCCGGGGCCGATGGCGTTGACGCGGATGTTGTGCGGGATCAGTCCGACGGCCATCACCGCGGTCAATTGCTTGATGCCACCCTTGGACACGGCATAGGCGACGGAATTGGGAATGGCCAGAATGGCGTTGATCGACGACATGTTGATGATCGAGCCGCCGCGTCCCTGCGCGATCATGGCTCGCGCCGCCGCCTGCCCGAGCAGGAAGGGCGCCTTGAGATTGACGCGCTGAACCAAATCGAAGGCCTCCTCGGGGAAGTCGACGAAATCGTCCAGATGGATGATGCCGGCATTGTTGATCAGGATGTCCACACCGCCGAAGCTATGCATGGCCTTGGCAATGATGCCGTCGGCCATGTCCCTGCTGATTTCGGAAAGGTCGGCGGATAGCCAGACGGCGCGCTCGCCAAGACGTTCGGCATGCTCGCGCCCGCGATCGGCCTGCACGTCGACTAGCACAACCCTTGCGCCATCGGCATGAAAGCGCTCGGCGCAGGCAAGGCCCAGGCCTTGTGCCGCCCCGGTGACGATCACGACTTTTCCTGCGTGCTTCACAGTCAATTCCTTTTTTTCACAATCACGACATTTGTGGATATGTTATCCAATCTATCTTGAACTTCGATGCCATTGCAAGCCCGGATGGGTGGAGCTAAGGGGTCATGTTGGCCGGATGTGCGCCATTACATAGCCGCTTTGCTTTTTTTCTGCCGACCGCCGCAAGGTCGGTTGACTCCATCGAATTAATTGTGATTGGATACTATATTCATAATATGTGCCGACGGCAGGAGTGCAGGCGATGGCGGATGGATCACAGGAAAGCGAACTGATCGACGCGTTCCGCGCTCTTGCGACGCCCCTGATCAGCGACAATCTCGCTCGTGTCCCCGGAGCTGTCGGGTTGCGGCCATTCCATCAGGTGAGCGGCGTCATGGCGGGGAGGGCGCTGACGGTCAGGACCCGCCCCGGCGACAACCAGTTCATCCATCGTGCGCTCGATCTGTTACAGCCCGGCGACGTAGTCGTCGTCGATGGCGGTGGCTATGAGGGGCGCGCGCTGGTCGGCGAGATCATGACAAGTGTCGCGGCGTCGCGCGGCGCCGCAGGCATTGTCATCGACGGCGCCATCCGCGATGCCGGTGCCATCGGCCGCAGTCCGTTTCCATGCTTCGCACGGTCGGCCATCCATCTCGGACCTTACAAGGATGGTCCGGGAGCCATCAATGTTCCCGTCTGCATAGGCGGCATGGTCGTTGGCCCGGGCGACATCGTCGTGGGCGACGAGGATGGCGTCGTGGCATTTCCAATCGACTGTGCCGCGGCTTTGCTGGCCGCTGTCCGGGCGCAGGAAGCCCGCGAAGCCGCGATCATGCTCAGCATCCGGGAGAACCGCTATCAGGGAGCCTATGCCCGGGCCCCCGGCGGCAGTCACTGATCTGCCGGGTCAGTCCTGCCGGCGACAGATCACGTGGCCGGCTGGCGATCTTGCTCAACATAACCGCTCCGCAGCCAACCGAGGAGCGAAACAATGCATTTCGGGCACGCCGCCTGGATGCGCCAACAGGGGAAAATGGAGAGAATTAATGGTTGTTTCCTTCAAGAGGCTAGCTTGTGCCACCGCCCTTGCCGGGCTGGCTATGACCACGATGGCCGCGGCTGCCGACATCAAGATCGGCATCGTGGCCCCCATGACTGGCCAACTGGCCAGTGAGGGGCAGGATATGGAGAATGCCGTGAAGATGGCGATCGATGCCGTCAATGCCAAAGGCGGCGTCAGCGGCGACAAGATCACCACCACCACAGCCGATGATGCTTGCGATCCGCAGCAGGCGGTGACCGCGGGCAGCAAGCTTGTCTCGGAAGGCGTGACCGCCATCGTCGGCGGCTACTGTTCGGGCGCCGTCTTGCCTACATTGAAGATCTATGGCGACGCCGGCATTCCGTTCGTCATCATCGGAGCGAACTCGACCAAGCTGGTCGCCGCCAATCAGGGCAATGCCTTCCTCGCCAATTCGACCGGCGACATGCAGGCGACGACGGCCGTCGAGCTCTTCAAGAAGAACGGCTACAAGAAGATCGCGGTCGTGGACGAAGGCGATGCCTATTCGTCCGACCTGGCCAAGCTGACCGCCGAAGCCTTCAAGAGCGCAGGCGGCGAAATTGCCGCCAAAGAGACCGCCACGGCCGGCGAGCAGGATTATTCGGCGGTCGTCACCAAGATCAAATCAAGCGGCGCGGACGCCGTCTTCTGGACCGCCTACCATGCCGGCGGCGCCCTGCTCACCAAGCAGCTTCGGCAGGCCGGGTTCCAGGGCGGCATCGTGCTCGGCGATGGCAACAATTCGCCGGAGTATCTGGAAATCGCCGGCTCGGCCGGTGAGGGCGTGTACCTGTTGTCCCCGCCCACCGTCGACCTCTTGTCCGGCGCCGCCGACTTCAAGGCCAAGTACAAGGAAACCTATGGCCGCGACGCGGGCGCCTATGCGGCTCTTTCTCATGATGTAGGCGACCTGATCGTCGATGCGATCACGCGGGCCAAGTCGGCGAACCAAAAGGCGATCATCGAGGCGCTCAAGGCGAGTGACTTCAAGGGGCTGGCCGGTGAAATCAAGTTCACCGACAAGAACACGCTCCAGACGTCCAACTTCCGCCCGGTGGTCGCCAAGGGCGGCAAGTGGGTGGCAGCCGAGTAAAGGCGAATCAGATTGACGCCAAGGCCGGCCTTATGGCGGCCTCGGCGTCACCGCCGGCTGTCTGGCGCGTATTGACGCCGCGCCTATGCAAGTCTTTTTCAATTCTGCACCTGGAGCATCAATGACGCTCGACCTGGTTATTCAGCAATTGGTGAACGGTCTTATCGTTGGCTCATTCTATGCCCTGATCGCGCTGGGCTACAGCATGGTCTTCGGCGTCATCAAGCTCCTGAATTTCGCCCATGGCGACATCTATATGAGTGGCGCCTTCGTCGGTCTCATTGTGTTTTCCTTCGTCGGCATTTGGGTCGGCAACGGCTGGCTCGGCGTGGTCTGTGCACTGCTGGTGTCGATGCTGGCCGTTGGCTTGCTCGGCGTTGTCATCGAACGCTTCGCCTATCGGCCGATGCGCAATGCGCCGCGCCTCTCCATCCTCATCACAGCGCTCGGTGCGTCGATGGTGTTGAACGGCACGGCACTCGCCCTGACCGGCGGGCGGCACTACGCATTCAACACGGATCTCGGTTTTGCCGGCGTCGACATTTCCACCGTTCACATCACCTACACGCAGATGGTGCTGGTGGCCGCCTCCATTGCTCTTATGGCCGGGATGCAGGCCTTTGTCTCACGCACCATGTATGGCAAGGCGATGCGCGCCGTGTCCATCGATATGGGGGCGAGCCGCCTGATGGGCATCGATGTCGACCGGGTAATCGCATTGACCTTCTTCATGGGTTCCGCGCTTGCCGCCGGCGGCGGGGTCATGGCCGGCGCCTACTATGGCAGTGTCCATTTCTTCATGGGCTTCATCATGGGGCTGAAGGCCTTCACCGCCGCTGTCATCGGCGGGATCGGCAGCGTGCCGGGCGCCATGCTTGGCGGCTTGCTGCTCGGCCTGCTCGAGGCTTTCGGCTCGTCCTTGCCCTTTGTCGGATCGGAGTGGCGTGACGTTTTCGTCTTCGGGGCCTTGATCCTGTTCCTTGTGTTCAAGCCGACCGGCCTTCTTGGACGCTCTATCGTGGAGCGGGTGTGATGATCGACGAAGTGAGGACCATGCCGGCCGCCGTGCAACCGCAATTGATGCGCTGGTCCGTCGTGCTGCCTGGGTTGGCGGCACTCGCCTGCGCACTGGTGTTGCCGCAATTCGCCAATGCCTATGTGACGGAGGTGGCGACCACGGCGCTGCTCTATATCGTTCTATGCCTCGGCCTCAACATCGTCGTCGGCTATGCGGGCCTGCTCGATCTCGGTTACGCTGCCTTTTTCGCGGTAGGGGCCTACACGTCAGGTATCCTGACCGCGGAATTCGGCTTCAATTTCTGGCTCACCATCCCGGTCGCCATGGCGGCGGCCTGCGTGGCCGGCATCATCATCGGTGCACCGACGCTAAGGCTGCGCAGCGACTATCTGGCAATCGTGACGCTGGGCTTCGGCGAGATCGTGCGCATCATCGCCCGCAACCTCGACATCACCGGTGGCGCCAGCGGTCTCGTCGGCATCGAGCGGCCGGAGATCTTCGGCTTCAAGCTGATGCAGGTGCAGCATTTCTACTATGCGTTCCTGGTGCTCGCGCTGCTGACCGCCTTCGTCTGTCTGAGCATCGAGCGGTCGCGAATGGGACGAGCCTGGTTCTATGTTCGTTATGACGAGGATGCCGCCGCGGGCATCGGCATCAACCGTGTCACGGCCAAGCTTCAGGCCTATATGATGGGGGCGGTGATCGCTTCGGTTGCCGGCTGCCTCTACGCGGCCAAGATGACGGCCATCTCGCCGGAGAGTTTCACCTTCAATCAATCGCTGCTCATCCTTCTCGGTGTCGTCCTGGGCGGCATGGGCCGCATTCCCGGTGTCGTCCTGGGCGCCATTCTGGTGGCCCTGCTTCCGGAGGTGCTGCGCGGGGCGGGCACCTATCGTCCACTGGTGACGGCGGTTGCGCTGCTGGCAATCATGCTCTTCAGGCCAAATGGGCTCTGGCCGGACAAGCGAGTTTGACCATGGCGCTGCTGGAAGTCCGCGATCTGCGCCTAAGTTTTGGGGGACTGAAGGTCCTTCACGACATTTCGTTCTCCGTCGAGAAGGGCGTCATCAACAGCCTTATCGGGCCGAACGGGGCCGGCAAGACGTCGCTCTTCAACTGCCTGACCGGATTCTACAAGCCGAAGGGCGGCTCGATCCATCTCGGCGGCCGGCCAATTGCCGGTTTGCCGCCGCATCGCATCACCGCGCTCGGGCTCGCCCGCACGTTTCAGAACATCAGGCTGTTCAAGGAAATGACCGTTCTGGAAAACGCCATGTCCGGCCAGCATTGCCGCAGCCGCCACGGCATAGTGTCGGCGATCCTGCACTTGCCGGCACAACGGCGCGAGGAGGAGGCGATCCGCGCGGCCGGCATGCACTGGCTCGATTTCGTAGGCATCGAGCAGCATGCGCATCGCCGCGCCGGCGGTCTTTCCTATGGCGATCAACGGCGGCTCGAACTCGCAAGAGCCCTGGCGTCGGCGCCCGAGCTCATCCTGCTGGACGAGCCTGCCGCCGGGCTGAACGAGCGCGAAAAGCTGGACCTTGTTCACCTGATCCGCCGCATCCGTGACGAAACCGGTATCACCGTCCTGCTGATCGAGCACGACATGGGCCTAGTGATGCAAGTGTCGGAGAAGATCGTGGTGTTCGACTATGGGCAGAAGATCGCCGACGGACCGCCGGAGGTCGTGCGAGCGGATCCCAGGGTCATCGAAGCCTATCTGGGTACGGAGGAATGATGGACGCCGAAATCGTTCTTTCCGCGAACCGCATCGTCGCGCGCTATGACGGCATCGAAGCCCTGCATGGCGTCAGCCTTTCGGTCAAGCGCGGCCAGATCGTCGCCCTGCTTGGCGCGAACGGTGCGGGCAAGAGCACCACCTTGCGCACGCTATCCGGCCTTGTTGCTGCATCCTCTGGAAATGTCCGCTTCCTGGGCGAGGACATAACCAGGGTCGCTGCTCACCGCCTGCCGCATCGCGGGCTCGTCCACGTCCCGGAGGGAAGGCGTATTTTCGGCGACATGACGATCAAGGAGAACCTTGACCTCGGTTCGTTTACGCTTGCCGACGACGTCGAGCGGCGCCGGCGGCTGGACCACGTTTTTGAGCTCTTCCCCATCCTGGCGCGCAGACAGAATGGCGATGCCAGGAACCTCTCGGGAGGAGAGCAGCAGATGCTTGCAATCGGACGCGCCCTGATGGCAGCGCCCAAGGTGCTGCTGCTCGACGAGCCATCGATGGGCCTGGCGCCGCAATTGATCGAGGAAGTCATGAACATCGTCCAGCGCCTCAACCGCGAGGGCGTGACGATCCTGCTTGTGGAGCAGAACAGCAAGGTCGCCTTGAAATTCGCCGACTACGGCTACGTGCTCAAGGCCGGGCGTGTCGTTCTTGAGGGCCCGGGCAATGAGCTTGCGAGCAACGAGGCGGTCATCAGTGCCTATCTAGGCGGCGTCGCGCCTAACACCGATATCCATTCGTAGCCTCCGCTTCGCAACGGATTTGCGCCGCTTCGTTCTTGCAACATGTGTGTCCAGAATCTGTAGGTCTACGAAATTTCCCGTACTAATTTCGAAATAATCTCCCAAAAGTACGGAAATAATTTCGCCAAGCGATTGAAAACGCTGGTGATCCCGACAGGAATCGAACCTGTGACCTACAGATTAGGAATCTGTCGCTCTATCCTACTGAGCTACGGGACCACGCGGCCCGACACATAAACGCTTCGGGCCGGTTCGCCAAGAGGCGAGAAGGAGGCGAGAAGGCGGCGCGAACGGGGGCGCCGCTCCGGGGCGTGTCGCCGCTCAGGCGGCCAGCGCCGTCTCCGCCAGCTTGACCCAATAGCTCATGCCGTGCGGGATGACTTCGTCGTTGAAGTCATAAGCCGGGTGGTGCAGGCCCGCGGTGTTGCCGTTGCCGATGAAGATGAAGGCGCCGGGGCGGGCTTCCAGCATATAGGAGAAGTCCTCGCCGCCCATCACCGGCTGGATGGCGCGGTGGACGTGGCTGTCTCCGGCGACGTTGGCCGCGATATCGCCGGCAAACACGGTTTCCTCGGCATGGTTGAAGGTGACCGGGTAGTTGGCGTCGTAATCGACCTCGATCGTGGCGCCGAAGGCGGTCGCTATGCCGGCACAGATGGCGCGGATGCGCTCTTCGGATTTCTTGGCCACTTCCTTCTTCAGGGTGCGCACGGTGCCGGCGATCTCGGCGCTTTCGGGAATGACGTTATACGCGTCGCCGGCATGGAACTTCGTCACCGACACCACTACGGCCTCGACTGGATCGGTGCTGCGCGAGGCGATGGTCTGCAGCGCGCCGACCAGCTGGCTGGTGATGACGATCGGGTCGATCGTGCCGTGAGGCATCGCCGCATGGCCGCCGCGGCCCTTGACGGTGATGGTGAATTCGGCGGTCGCGGCCATGATCGGGCCGGGCTTGATGGCGAACTGGCCGACCGGCAGGCCCGGCATGTTGTGCATACCGAACACTTTTTCGATGGCGAAGCGCTCCATCATACCGTCCTTGACCATTTCGTTGCCGCCGCCGCCTCCTTCCTCGGCCGGCTGGAAGATCACGGCGATGTTGCCGGCGAAATTGCGTGTCTCGGCAAGATATTTGGCGGCGCCGAGCAGCATGGCGGTATGGCCGTCATGGCCGCAGGCATGCATCTTGCCCTGCACGGTCGAGGCCCATGGTTTACCGGTGATTTCCTCGATCGGCAGCGCGTCCATGTCGGCGCGCAGGCCGATGGTGGCGCCATCGCCCTTGCGGCCGCGGATGATGCCGACCACGCCGGTCTTGCCCAGCCCCGTGACCACTTCGTCGCAGCCAAAGGCCTTCAGCTTCTCGGTGACGAAGTCGGCAGTCTGATAGACGTCGAAATTCAGCTCCGGTGTCTGGTGGAGATGTCGTCGCCAGCCGGCAACTTCTTCCTGCATTTCCGCGGCGCGGTTCAGAATCGGCATGATCGGTCCATCTCTTTGTTGATTGGCGGCAGTCGGTTCACAGCCGCTCAGCAATTGTGATTGTCTTGCACTTTGCCATTTTGGCGTCACATAGGGTAAATAGCACGGCAACAATGCGGTCCGGGATCGAGGGTCGGGCTGCATTTATGCTGGCGATGGGTAATGAAATCTTACGTAGCCAGCGGCGATTACGGCAAGAGGCGATTTCGGATTTGATCATGCGGCGGCATTTCGTCAACCTATTGCTGGCAGGCGCGCTGGCGCCTGCGGTGTTTGCGGGCGCGGCCCGAGCCAACCCGGTCGTCCTTTTCGACCTCAAGAGCGGCTACGTGCTGGAGCATCAGGACGCGTTCAAGCGCTGGTATCCGGCCTCGCTCAGCAAGCTGATGACGGCCTATGTGACGTTCCGGGCGATTCAAGCCGGCGAGGTGGCGCTCGATTCGCCGATCAAGGTAACGAAACATTCGGCCGGCGAGCCGCCGAGCAAGATGGGCTTCAAGCCCGGCTCGGTGATGCGGCTCGACAATGCGCTGAAGATGATGCTGGTCAAATCGGCCAACGACATCGCGATGGCCGTCGGCGAGAATATCGGCGGGTCGCAAGCCGCATTCGCCGACCGCATGAACGCCGAGGCGTCCCGGCTCGGCATGACGGGCACGCATTTCGTCAACCCGAACGGGCTTTATTCGCCGGATCAATACACGACCGCGCGCGACCTCGCCGTGCTGGTGGCGGCACTGCGCACCGATTTTCCGCAATATGCGCCCTGGTTCTCGATCGAGGGCCTTGCCGTCGGCAAGAAGGCGATCGCGAACTACAATCTCCTGATCGGCCGCTATTCCGGCGCCGACGGCATGAAGACCGGCTTCGTCTGCTCGTCGGGCTTCAACATGATCGGCTCGGCGACGCGCAACGGCCGCACGCTGGTCGCCGTGGTGCTCGGCGAGAAATCGGCGGTTAGCCGCGCCGAAGCGGCGGCAAAGCTGCTCGACCGGGGTTTTGATATGCCGGCGACCACCCCAACCGCCACCTCGACCACCCTTGCGGCGCTCAAGCCTTACGGCGACATGCTGTCGCCCAACGATATGCATGACGAGATCTGCGCGAAAAAGCCGAAGGAAGAGCAATCGGAAGCAGCACCCGAGGTTGCCGCCAAGGACGTGCCGAAATCGCCCTATCAGGTGAAGCTCGACCATCCGACGCTGATCGCCGTCGGGCTGGGCGGCGCCACCGGGCCGGCGCCCAAGGCTTTCGTCGACCAGGCCGACCAGAATTATGCCGACGTGCCGTTGCCGAGCTGGCGGCCCGACAGGCCGGCGCCGACCGGCGCCGAGCCGCTGGCGACCGGAACAGCCAATGCCGCCGCGCAGGGCGATCAGCCGGTCAAGGCGGCGAACTAGGAAGCATGATCCCGAAAAGTGGGAACCGGTTTTCGGAAAGGATCATGCCCAATCAAGAGCAATGCCATGGCCAGCGGCTTTCCCATCCCCGTTTCGGTGCTCACCGGCTTTCTCGGCGCCGGCAAGACGACGCTGCTCAACCGGCTCCTCAAGGATCCAGGGCTTGCCGACACGGCGGTGATCATCAACGAGTTCGGCGAGGTGGCGATCGACCATCTGCTGGTCGAACAGGCTTCCGACGGCATCATCCAGCTTTCCGACGGCTGCCTCTGCTGCACGGTGCGCGGCGACCTGGTCGATACGCTGGCCGATCTCGTCGACCGGCTGCAGACCGGCCGTATCGCGAAACTGGCCCGTGTCGTCGTCGAGACGACAGGTCTGGCCGATCCGGCGCCGGTGCTGCAGTCGATCATGGCGCATCCGGCGCTGGTGCAGGCCTTCCGGCTCGACGGCGTCATCACGCTGGTCGACGCCGTCAACGGCGAGGCGACGCTCGACGCCCATGTCGAGGCGGTGAAGCAGGCGGCGGTGGCCGACCGCATCGTATTGACCAAGACCGACCTTGCCGATCCGGGCGAGGTCGGGGCGTTGCGGGCGAGACTCAAGCAGATCAATCCGGGCGCCGTCGTGCTCGACGTCAACGAGGCCGGCGCCGCGGCACTGTTCAATTGCGGCCTCTACAATCCTCAGACCAAGTCCGCCGATGTGCGGCGCTGGCTCGGCGAAGAGGCGGCGCATGGTCAGGATCATCACCATCATCACCATGACGGCGGCCATGACCATCACCATCATGAGCATCGCCACGACGCGCGCGTGCGCTCGCACTCGCTTGTCCATGACGGCCCGGTGCCGTTCTCGGCGATCGAGATGTTCCTCGATCTTGTGCGCTCGACACATGGCGAGAAACTGCTGCGCATGAAGGGCGTTGTCGAGCTGATGGAGGATCCCTCGCGGCCGCTGGTCATCCACGGCGTGCAGAAGATCCTGCATCCGCCGGCAAGACTGCCGGCCTGGCCCGACGGCCAGCGCGGCACCAGGCTGGTGCTGATCACGCTCGACATGCCGGACGACTATATCCGGCGGCTGTTCGCCGCCTTCACCAACAAGCCGTCGATCGACACGCCGGACCGCGCCGCGCTCGAAGCCAATCCGTTGGCGATTGCCGGGCTATAGCCGAACGCACGCGGCTCAGGCCGCGTTGCCGCGCTCGACCAGGAAACGATGACCGCCTGTGACCGCCGCCGTCTCGATCAGCTGGTGGCCGGCATCGGCGCAGAAGGCCGGGATGTCGATCACCGCCAGCGGATCGGTGGTCTCGAGCCAAAGTCTGCTGCCCGGCCGCATCGCGGCCAGGCGCTTGCGGGCCTTCAGCACCGGCAGCGGGCAGTTCAGCCCCTTGAGATCGTAAATTGCGGCCTGCCTTGCCAAGCTTGCAGGGCCTCAGCCGCCGAACATGCCGAGCAGCTTCTTCTTCAGCTTCGACACGGTGCCTTGGTCAGCGTCGGCGGCCTGCTCCGGCTGCGCGGGCGCGGCTTCGACGCCCGCGGTGACGACCGGCTGCTGCGCCGCCTGCTTGGCTGCTTCCTTCTCGGCCAGCGCTTGCGCCTTGGCCTGTTCCTTGGCGGCCTTGGCCGCCTCGATCGCCGCCAGGCGCTGCTCTTCGGCCTTGCGCTTGGCTTCCTTCTGCGCGTCGAGCGCGGCCATCTTGCGGCCAGTCGGCGAATCGATGCGGCCCATGCGGGTCGTTTCCGTCACCGAGCCGTCGGTATTCAGCGACGGCGGGTCGATCGGCACGCGCTCGCCGCGGGCGCGGCGCTTGGACCAGTCGGAAACGATGCTGGCCTCCTTGATGCCGGCAATGGTCGGCTTCGGCGGCGGCGTGCTCGAATTCACGGCCGAACTGAAGGCGGCGTCGTAGCTCTTCTCGTAATTGGCATAGGCCGTCTTCAGCGAATCGGGCTGGGTCATTGCCGGGCAGGGGCCGGTCGGATCGAAGGTCGTGCCTTCGGGCGCGACCTGATTGAAGACGTAGCGCTTCTCGCAGACGTCGACCTTCGGCGGCACCTTGGTGATTTCGAAATTGTCGTAGCCGACCTTCAGCATCTTCCAGAACTCGTAGTTCGGGTCGCTGCGGTAGCGCGCCATGTTGGCGGCGGTCATGCGGAACGGAAAAGCCTGGATCTGGAACTCGGTCTGGCCGCCCTGGAATGCGTCGCGGCCGAAGGCATAGATCTGCTCGATCTGCGCATCGGTCATCGAATAGCAGCCGGACGACGAGCAGGCGCCATGAACCATCAGATTCTGGCCCGTGCGGCCGTTGGCGCGATCATAGGCGTTGGGGAAGCCGATATTGAAGGACAGATGGTAATTCGATCGCGGGTTCATCTGCGACGGCCGGACCGTGTAGAAGCCTTCCGGCGCCTGACGGTCGCCCTCGGTATATTTGGGGCCGAGCTTTCCCGACCATTTGCAGATGTCGTAGGTGGCAACGAGATCGTAGCGGCCATTGGTCTTGGCCTTCCAGATCTCCAGCTTGCCTTCTTCCTTGAAGATGCGCGCCATCACCGAGGAGGTGCGCACCATGCTCTTGGCCCGCATATCGGCGAGGATCTTGTCCGGCAACGGTTTGTTGGCCTCCGGCGCGAAATCCTTCATCGACGAATCATTGCAGCCGGCGACGCCGATGGCGGCGATCAGGATTCCGGTGCGGGCAAGCTTGGCAAACATCTTGACGGCTATGTCTTTTCTCTCGGGCCAACGGCTCCGTTTCGGCCGGGCCGCCATGCTGAACACCGACGGACCGTAAGCCCGTTAACCTTGAAAATTCCTTACCGCAAGCCTTGGCCAACCCCTCGCGGCAAATTTCCCAACCCCTGACGGCAAAGTTTCATTGAGCCGAATGCGGCGGCATTTTTGTGGCGAAATTGCTCATTGCGGCCATAATTGAACGACTCGCAGACCCGAAGGGTCAGAGGGTGCGACCCATCGCCAGGTATTTCTCGCGGCGCTGCTCGCGGAAATCGGTGTTGGCGCCGGCAAAGTCCTTCATCGTCCTGGCGATGAGGTCGCCGGTCGAGGCGATGACCGTTTCCGGCGCGCGCTGGGCGCCGCCCATCGGCTCGGGAATGATGGCGTCGATGATCTTCATCTCGAAAAGATCCTGCGCGGTGATCTTCATATTGGTCGCCGCGTCCTTCGAGCGAGTGGTGTCGCGCCACAGGATCGACGCCGCGCCCTCGGGCGAGATCACCGAATAGATGGCGTGCTCCAGCATGTAGACCCGGTTGGCGGTGGCGATCGCGATGGCGCCGCCGGAGCCGCCTTCGCCGATGACCACGGAGATCGAGGGCACTTTGAGCGAAAGGCAGGCCGAGGTCGAGCGGGCAATCGCTTCGGCCTGGCCGCGCTCCTCGGCGCCGACGCCGGGGTAAGCGCCGGCGGTGTCGACCAGCGTCAAAAGCGGGATCTGGAAACGATCGGCCAATTCCATCAGGCGCACGGCCTTGCGGTAGCCTTCGGGCCGCACCGAGCCGAAATTGTGCTTGATGCGGCTTGCCGTGTCCGAACCCTTTTCCTGGCCGATAATCGCCACCGGCTCGCCGCGGAAACGGGCAAAGCCGCCGACGATCGCCTGGTCGTCGCCGAAATTGCGGTCGCCAGCCAGGGGCGTGAAATCGGTGAACAGCGTCTTGATGTAGTCGACGCAATGCGGGCGGTCGGGATGACGCGCGACCTGCACCTTCTGCCAGGGTGTGAGCGCCCTGTAGAGATCGCGCAATGCGTCGCGCGAGCGCTTTTCCAGCCTGCTGATCTCTTCGGCGACGTCGACCGCCTCGCCATTCTCGGCAAGCTTCTTCAGCTCAAGGATCTTGAGCTCCAGATCCTGCACCGGCTTTTCGAAGTCGAGGTAGTTGTACATGCTTGAGCGGACCGATCCGTCGGAAGGCAATGGCTGGCGGAACCGCTGAAATGCCGGCTCCGGGCGGTGGAACGTCGCCCTCACATAGCGATATGAGGCCTAGTCGGCAAGCGGATGATGATCGTTGACCAGCCGCACCAGCCGCTCCTCCAGCACATGAGTGTAGATCTGCGTGGTCGAGATATCGGCATGGCCCAGGAGTTGCTGAACGGCTCTCAGATCGGCGCCGTTCTGCAGGAGATGGCTGGCAAAAGCATGGCGAAGCACATGCGGCGAGATCTTGGCTGCGGCTATCCCCGACCGCGCAGCCAAGCCCTTGAGATCGCGGGCGAAAACCTGCCGGGAGAGATGGCCGCTGTCGGAGGAGGCTGGAAACAGGAACGGGCTGTCGGCAAAGGCCGGCCGCTCGGCCCTTGCGGCAAGCCAGGCGCGCATGGCGGCGCGCGCCTTGGCCGAGAGCGGCACCATACGCTCCTTGTCACCCTTGCCGCGCACCATGAAGAAGCGGTCGTCGCGCAGCGCCACCGTGACCGGCAGGCCGACCAGCTCCGATACGCGCAAGCCTGTGGCGTAGAGCACCTCGACCAGTGCATGCAGGCGCAGCGCGGCCAGCCTGTCGCCGTCCGGGCCGGCTTCGCCGGCTTCATGGGCCGCCCGGTCGAGCAGGCGCCCGGTCTCGGCCTCGCTCATCGTCTTCGGCAGCGGCCGGCCCTTGCGCGGGCTGTCCAGCGTGCCGGTCGGGTCATCGCCGCGCAGGCCTTCGGCGTAGAGGAATTTGAAGAACTGGCGGATCGCCGACAATTTGCGCGCCTGCGAAGTCGGCGCGAAGCCGCGTGCGGCGACGTCGTCGAGATAGGCGCGGATGTCGGCCGGTCCCGCGCCCGCTAGTCCGCCACCGATGGCTTCGGAGGCGTCTTCCAGGTCGCGGCGGTAGGAGGAAAGCGTGTTTTCGGCCGCGCCCCGTTCGGCGCTCATCATTTCGAGGAAAGCTTCGATGCGGGCGGCGCTGTTCATCGGGCCGGGATCAGTTCTGTGTCAAGTTCTTCTTGGGGTTGAGCTTTTCGGCGGGGATGCGGATGCTCATTTCCGCTTTTTTCGGTTCCACGAACATGGCCAGCGCGAACATCGCGCCATAAACAATGCCCGCAAAAACCGCCAGCGTCACGACGAAGCGAAACAAAGTCGGCATTCAATTTTCGCCCGTCTTGTTGTTCTGCGTTTCCAAAGCCCTGTGCCCTTATGGGACGCCAATCCGGCCAATTCAAGGACGAAGGATTCCGGTGGACACAGGTTTTGCCGGGAAAGCTTCCTGGACGTTTGTCGGGCCGTGCTTGACGCAAACAGGCTTTTGATGTCGATACGGCGCAAAGAGGCCCCGATGAACGCTCTGCCAGCAAATCCGACGGACGAAGGCTATGCCGCGCTGATCGAAGCGCTCGGCAGCCGCTCGATCATCTTCGTCGGGCTGATGGGCGCCGGCAAGACGGCGATCGGCCGCAAGGTGGCGACGATGCTGGCGCTGCCCTTCATGGACAGCGACCAGGAGATCGAAAGCGTCTCGCGCATGACGGTGCCGGAACTGTTCGAGCGCTATGGCGAGCCGGAATTCCGTGCGCTGGAGCAGCGGGTGATCCTGCGCCTGCTGGAGAATGGCCCGCAAGTGCTGTCGACCGGCGGCGGCGCCTTCATGAACGCGCAGACGCGCGAGGCGATTTCGGCGCATGGCGTGTCGGTCTGGCTGAAGGCCGACCTCGATCTGTTGATGGAGCGGGTTTCGAAGAAACAGAACCGGCCGCTGTTGAAAAACCCCGATCCGCGCGGCGTGCTGGAGCGGCTGATGAGCGAGCGCTACCCGGTCTATGCCACGGCCGACCTGACCGTGCCGACGCGCGACGACCGCAAGGAGATCATCGCGGCTGAAGTGGTCGCGGCGCTCTGCGCCCATCTCGGCGTCGACACGATCGCGACCACCGACGAGGTGAAATCGTGAGCAACGCCGAACCGGTGAAGGTCGAGGTCGGGCTCGGCGAGCGCGCCTATGACATCCTGATCGGCTCAGGATTGCTCGCGCGCTCCGGCGAGCAGATCGCACGCCGGCTTCCCGGCACCCGCGCGGCCATCGTCACCGACGAGAACGTCGCCGGCGCGCATCTCGACACGCTGAAGGCGGGATTGGAGGAAGGCGGCATCCAATCAGCTGTCATCACGCTGCCCGCGGGCGAGAAGACCAAGAGCTTTGCCCATCTCGAAGAGGTGGTCGACGGCGTGCTCGCGGCAAAACTCGAACGCCGCGACGTGGTCATCGCGCTCGGCGGCGGCGTCATCGGCGACCTTGCCGGCTTTGCTTCCGGCATCGTGCGGCGTGGCATGAATTTCGTGCAGGTGCCGACCTCGCTGCTGGCGCAGGTCGATTCTTCCGTCGGCGGCAAGACCGGCATCAACAGCGCGCGCGGCAAGAACCTGGTCGGCGTCTTCCACCAGCCCAGGCTGGTGCTGGCCGACACTGGCGTGCTCGACACGCTGCCGATCCGCGAATTCCGCGCCGGCTATGCAGAGCTTGCCAAATACGGGCTGATCGATCGCCCGGCCTTCTTCGCCTGGCTTGAACAGAACTGGGGGCAAGTCTTTGCCGGCGGCCCGGCGCGGGTCGAGGCGATCGCCGAGGCTTGCCGCGCCAAGGCCGATGTCGTCGCCCGCGACGAGTTCGAGACCGGCGACCGCGCGCTGCTCAATCTTGGCCACACGTTCGGCCATGCGCTGGAGGCCGCCACGCAGTATGACGGTTCGCGCCTCGTCCATGGCGAGGGCGTCGCCATCGGCATGGCGCTGGCGCATCGCTTCTCGGCGCGGCTCAACCTGGCGAGCCCGGACGACGCAAACCGCGTCGAGGCGCATCTGCGCGCTGTCGGCCTGCCCTGGCGCATGGCCGACATTCCGGGCGAACTGCCGGACGCCGAGGCGCTGCTCGGCTTCATCACGCAGGACAAGAAAGTGTCGCGTGGTGCGCTTACCTTCATCCTGACGCACGGCGTCGGCCAGGCTTTCATCGCCAAGGACGTGCCGCCCTCGGAAGTGCTCTCGTTCCTCAAGGCGAGCCATCCGGGCCAGCAGGAAAGCTGGCCTGGATGACCGACGCCGGCTGGATCGTTGCCGCTGTCCTCGCCGCTATCGTGCTTTTGGCGCTTCTGTTGCGCGCCCGATTGCTTACCGCTTTCGGCTTCGCGCTGCAGCCGATCGAGCCGCCGCACCGGTCCGAGCGCAACGGCAAGGATGAAGACAGAGACGAACCCCGCCGGGATGGAGAGGCTCCCCGCGAGGAGCGCAATCGGCTTGAGGGTCTCTTCGACCTCGACGAGCTGGAAGTCTCCGATGTCATGGTCCACCGCACCAATATGCGCTCGGTCAATGCCGACAACGCGCCGGAAGCGGTGGTGCGTGAAATCCTGCAGAGCCCGCACACCCGCATGCCGTTGTGGAAGGGCTCGCTCGACAACATCGTCGGCGTGCTGCATGCGAAAGATCTGCTCAGAGCCCTCAACGAGGTCGGCAACGACTTTTCACAGATCGACGTGATGAAGATCGCGGCGAAGCCGTGGTTCGTGCCGGACACCACCACCTTGCAGGAACAGCTCAACGCCTTCCTGCGCCGCAAGGCGCATTTCGCCATCGTCGTCGACGAGTATGGCGAGGTCGAAGGGCTGGTGACGCTGGAAGACATCATCGAGGAGATCGTCGGCGAGATCGCCGACGAGCACGATGTCGACATGCAAGGCGTGAAGAAGGAGGCCGACGGCTCGGTCGTCGTCGACGGCACGGTGCCGATCCGCGATTTGAACCGCGCGCTCGACTGGGACCTGCCCGACGAGGAGGCCACCACGATCGCCGGCCTCGTCATCCACGAGACGCAGTCCATCCCGGAGGAGAAGCAGGCCTTCACCTTCCACGGCAAACGTTTCGTGGTGATGAAGCGCGAGAAGAACCGTATTGCAAGGTTGAGGATCCGGCCCGCCGGCGAGCCCTAGGTGTTTCACCGTTTTACGGAAACGGCCGGCCTGCGAGTGGCGGCTTCCGATCTCAAATTTCCTTCGTAGAGCGTTCGCTGAGCATCGCTCCGGTTTCAGCGTCCAGCGCCGCCAGGCTGACCTCGTAGCCCCAAAGGTTTCGGATATGGCGCAAGGTCGCGTCGCGGCTTTCGCCTTCGAGCATGATGCCATTCTTCACCGTGTGCTGAAGTCGCAGATGCCGGTCGCCGAGGAGATCGACGTCAACCACCTGGATGTCGGGCCGGCTCGCCCCCACGTCGTAGCTTTGAGCGAGCGCTGAGCGTATCTTGGCATAGCCGCGCTCGTTGTGGATCGAGGCGACTTCGTAATGCGGCTCGTCGGCGCCGTCGGCCAGTACGAAGAGCCGCCACTTCCGGATCAATGTCGGGCTCAGATATTGTCGGATGAAGGATTCGTCGCGGTGGCTGGCCCAGGCATCGAGCAGGGTGTCGCGCCAGTCGCCACGGCCGGCTATGTCCGGAAACCAGTCGCGGTCTTCCGCGGTCGGCGCGGTGGAGATGCGCTGGATATCCTGCATCATGTCCAGACCCAGCGCATAGGGATTGATGCCGGAAAAGCGCGGGTCGTCATAGGCCGGCTGGAAGATGACGTTCGAATGGTTGCGCAAGATCTCGAGCATGGCGCCTTCGTTGATGCGGCCACGGTCGAAAAGCGTGTTCATGAGCGTGTAATGCACGAAAGTGGCGCAGCCTTCGTTCATCACCTGGGTTTGCCGTTGCGGGTAAAAATATTGCGCGATGACGCGTACGATCCGGATGATCTCGCGCTGCCACGGCTCAAGGACGAGGCTGTTCTTCTCGAGGAAGTAGAGCAGGTTTTCCTCCGGCAGGTTGAGCGATTTCTTCCGCTCGGCTAAGATTTCGTCGCTGGCTTCCGGCTTGCTCTTTCCCGGCGAGGGCGGCAGCGTTCGCCAAAGATCGTTGAAGGAGCGCTCCTCGTATTCGAGGCGCTCGCGCAGCCCTTCGCGCTGCTGTTCCGATGACAGCTTCGGCGGCCGACGGTAACGGAACACGCCTTGCTCCATCAGCGCGTGGGCGGAATCCAGGATCGCCTCCACCGCGGCCAAGCCATGCCGTTCCTCGCATCGGGCGACATAGCTCTTGGCAAAATCGAGATAGCTCAGGATGCCGCCGGCGTCCGTCCATTGCCGGAAGAGATGATTGTTCTTGAAGAAATGGTTGTGGCCAAGTGCTGCATGGGCGGTGACCAGGGCCTGCAGGGCCATGGTGTTCTCTTCCATCAGGTAGACGATGCAGGGGTTGGAATTGATGACCAGTTCGTAGGCCAGGCCGCGAGCGCCCTTGCGGTAGAGAAGCTCGTCATAGAGAAAACGCTTGCCGAACGACCAATGCCGATACATCAGCGGCATGCCGACCGATGAATAGGCGTCGAGCATCTGCTCGGAAGAGATGACCTCCATCTGCACCGGATAGATGTCGAGGCCGAGCTCTTCGAGGCCGAGCGCCTCGATCTCGTCGTAGACTCGCGACAGTTTCGCAAAATTCCAGTCCGACCCGGAAAACAGCAGTTCGGATTTGCGCGCCTGACTGACCATTGCCGAAGTCCCTCACGCGGTCTTGCGCAGATCAGGCTGCCTGGCGAAGAGCTGACGAAAAACCGGATATATATCGGCAGGGCCGGCAATGCGCCTCATCTGGAAGTTCGGCCATTTCCCGTCGACGGCGTTATAGGCGCGCCAAAGCGACGTCCCGTTCTCGGTCGAGCCGAAAATGTGGCTTTCCCGCTCGTCGATGATCTCCACATAGGCGAAATATTGGCAAAGCCGCATCAGCTTGCGGTCGAGCAGTTCTATGCAGCGCTCGGAGTCGGTGGCGAAGTTGTCGCCGTCGGAGGCCTGGGCGGCGTAGATGTTCCATTCGGCGACCGGATAGCGCTGCTCGATGATGCGGTGCATTTCCTCAAGCGCCGTGGAGACGACGGTGCCGCCGCTTTCGGTGTGGTAGAAAAAGGTATGTTCGTCCACCTCCTTGGCCTCGTGGGTGTGGCGAATGAAGACGATGTCGGTGCGTTCATAGCGCCGTGTCAGGAAGAGGTGCAGCAGCACGAAGAAGCGCTTGGCCAGGTCCTTCTCGCGCTCTCCCATCGATCCCGACACGTCCATCAGGCAGAACATGACCGCGTTCGCATTGGGCACGGGCTGGGGATCGAAGCGATTGAAGCGGATGTCGACCGGATCGACATAGGCAATTCGCTTGCGCCGGCGCTCGAGCCGGTCAAGCGCCTCGCGCAGGCCGGCGATGCGCTCGCGCACCGCCGCGCTCGCCGGCTTCGCTTCCAACTGGGCAATCTGCCGGGCGATGGCGTCGAGCTCCGCCTGTTTGGGACGCCGCAGCGCGATGCGCCGCCCGTGGCTGTTTCGCATCGTGCGTCCGACATTAATGTTGGTCGGCGCTCCGCTTGCCGTGAAACCCGCCCGTCTTGGCTTGAAGCTCAGGACCTGCTTGAGATTGAGCTTGACCAGATCGGGCAGTTCGAGATCCTCGAAGAAAAGGTCGAGCACTTCCTCGCGCGACAGCACGAAGCGAAAATCGTCCTCGGATTCGGTGGTCCCCGGGGCCGATCCGTAGCCTCCGCCGCCGCTCGGCTTGGGGATAAGATCGCCAGAGCTGAACGTCCTGTTGCCGGGCAGGATGTGCTGGCGCTGGCCGCTTTCCCTGTCGTCGCCGAAGGTCGGCTCGCTGGTGCCTTTGCGAGGCATCGGCACGGCATGTTCGCGATCGACCTCGGCGATGCGACCTGTCCGGACATGCTCGCGGATGCTGCGCTTGAGATCTTCGCGAGCGCGCCTGAGGAAGCGCTGGCGATTGCCCAGGCTCTTGTCCTTCGGATTCAGGCGGCGGTCGATGAAAATCGGCATGGCACCGTTCGGGCGTCCCTCAACCCGCCTTGTTCACGCGCATGTACCAGTCGACCAGCCGGCGTACCTGCCGCTGGGTATAGCCGCGCTCCACCATCCGCTGCACGAATTCGTTGTGCCGCTTCTCCGTGACGCTGTCCTGCTTGGAGCCGAAGCTGATCACCGGCAGAAGGTCCTCGACCTGACCGAACATACGCTTCTCGATGACCTCGCGAAGCTTTTCATAGCTCGTCCAGGACGGGTTGCGGCCATGGTTGCGCGCGCGGGCGCGCAAGGTGAATTTGACCACTTCGTTGCGGAAGTCCTTGGGATTGGCGATGCCGGCGGGTTTCTCGACCTGCGACAATTCCTTGTCCAGGACCTCGCGATTGAGGATCTGTCCGGTATCGGGGTCCTTGTAGTCCTGATCCTCGATCCAGGCATCGGCGTAGGCGATGTAGCGGTCGAAAAGGTTCTGACCGTATTCGCTGTAGGATTCCAGATAGGCCTTCTGGATCTCGTGACCTATGAACTCGGCATAGCGCGTTGCAAGCTCCGACTTGATGAAATCGAGATAGGCGGCTTCCGTCTCCTTCGGGAATTGCTCACGCTTGATCGCCTCCTCGAGAATGTACATAAGGTGCACGGGATCGGCGGCGACCTCCTTGGTGTCGTAGTTGAACGTCTGCGACAGGATCTTGAAGGCGAAGCGCGTGCTGACCCCGGTCATGCCTTCGTCGACCCCGGCGGCGTCGCGATATTCCTGAACCGACTTCGCCTTCGGGTCGATCTCCTTGAGGTTTTCGCCGTCATAGGCGCGCATCTTGGTGTAGAGCGGCGAATTGTCGTGCTCGGCAAGCCGGGTCGAGACGGTGAAGCGGCTGAGAATGTCCAGCACCTCGGGCGCGCAGGGGCTGTTCGCCAGTTCGCTTTCGCGCAGCAGCTTCTCGTAGATATGCCTTTCTTCGGTGATGCGGAGGCAATAGGGGACCTTGACCACGAGGATGCGGTCGAGGAAGGCCTCATTGTTCTTGTTGTTCTTGAATTGCTGCCATTCCGATTCGTTGGAATGGGCAACGACGATGCCCTGGTAGGGGAAGGCACCGAAATTCTCGGTGCCGTTGTAGCTGCCTTCCTGGGTTGCCGTCAGCAATGGGTGCAGGACCTTGATGGGCGCCTTGAACATCTCGACGAATTCGAGCAACCCTTGCGTCGTCCGGTTCAGGCCGCCGCTGTAGGAATAGGCATCCGGATCGGACTGGCTGAAGTTCTCCAACTGCCTGATGTCGACCTTGCCGACCAGGGCCGAGACATCCTGATTGTTCTCGTCGCCGGGCTCGGTCTTGGCGATGGAGATCTGGCGCAGCCGCGACGGCAACAGCTTGACGACGCTGAATTTGGAGATGTCGCCGGACAGTTCGTCCAGGCGTTTGGCCGCCCAGGGCGAGATCAGTCCGTTCAGGCGGCGGCGGGCTATGCCGTATTTGTCTTCAAGCAGGTCGCCCATGCGGTCGGGATGGAAAAGGCCGAGCGGCGATTCGAAGACCGGGCTGATCTGGTTGCCGACCTTGAGCGTGTAGATCGGGCGCTGCTCCATCAGCTTCTTCAGCCGTTCGGCCAGCGACGATTTGCCGCCGCCGACCGGGCCCAGGAGATAAAGGATCTGCTTGCGCTCCTCGAGGCCCTGCGAGGCATAGCGGAAATATCCGGCAATGCGCTCGATCGTGTCTTCCATTCCGTAGAAATCGGAAAAGGAGGGATACACCTTGACGGTGCGGTTGGAGAAAATGCGGCCGAGCCGCTCGTCCTTGCTGGTATCGACCAGGTTCGGCTCGCCGATTGCCTCGACCATGCGTTCGGGGGCCGAGGCATACATGGATTTGTCCTCGCGGCAGGCTAGCAGATATTGCTGGAGGCTGATCTCTTCCTGGGCCGCGTCGGAATAAATCTCCGAAAACAGATCGAAGACGTCTGATTGATTCTCTCGCATGATGCTCTGCCTCGGAGCCGATAGGCTGCCAATCGGCTCATCGCTCATTCAACTGCCGGAATGCATTGTGGTTCCCTTCATGTGAAGGAGAACGCGATGCTTTCCAGCATCGACCTTGGGGTACACCCGACATGGCCGAAAAATGCTCGCCTGAAAAGAACGTGGGGGATTGCCGGCGAAGCTTCAAGGGCGGGATTCGGTTTCGCACCGATAAGTTGCCAATATTGACCCTTACTGAAGCATCGACCCTTAACTGAAGTGCATGGCGAGCGTCCGCCCGCTGCCGCCGCACCCTGGCCGGAGGTGAGCATGATCGATCGACGCAGCTTCATCGCGGCATCCCTTGCGGCGCTGTTGCCGGCAGGTGCGTCAGCCGTCGGGCGTTCGGGGCAGCCAATACCGCAAACCCTCGATTACGGTCCGGCCAAGCTTGATATCTATGCAGCCGATGGCGCGAACAACCTGCCGGTGGTGTTTTTCGTCCATGGCGGCGCATGGCGGTTCGGCAAACGCAGCCAGGTCGGCTCCAAGCCGGACTTCCTGCTCGCCAATGGCTTTATGTTCGTCTCGATCGATTACCGCATGCTGCCGGAAGCGGATGTGGCCACCCAGGCCGGCGATGTCGAAAAGGCTTACGCCTATGTCCGCGCCAATGTCGCCCGGCATGGCGGCGATCCGAACCGCATTGTGGGCATGGGCCATTCGGCCGGCTGCCATCTGATTGCGCTCGCCGGCATGCGGGGAGAGCTGCCTGGCGTCGCCGGGCTGATCCTGGACGACACCAGGGCCTATGACCTTGCCGCGCTTGCCAGGGATGGCGGCATGGTTCGGGCTTATGCGCGTGCCTTCTCCGATCCGGCGCAATGGGCGGCGCTGTCGCCGGCGAGCTATGTCGATGGCAGGAAGCATCCGCCGACCTTCATCGCCTATTCGGGCGCTCCAGGTCGCGGCGAGGAGTCGAAAGCCTTCGCCGCGCGCCTGCGCGCCACCGGCACCAAGGTCACGCTGTTCGACGGCAGCGCCTATACGCACCTGTCGATCAATCGCGATTTCGGCGAGGACGGCGATGCGTTGACGGCGGCGGCGATGGCGTTCCTCAAATCTGCGGTCAGCTGATCGTTAATCTTCGAAGGCGTCCTGGATCAGACCAAAAGCGCCGGCGGGATATTGCGGTGCCGGCATTTGCAGGTGCTATTGGACTCGTCGACTGTCGACGGGAGGGAAACTGCATGAATGGCGCCGACCTGTTGTGCGACGTGCTCCTGGCCAATGACGTCACCGTCTGCTTCGCCAATCCCGGCACGTCAGAGATGCATTTCGTTGCCGCGCTTGACCGCAAACCTCAGATGCGGTGCGTGCTCGGCCTGTTCGAAGGCGTGGTGACGGGTGCCGCCGATGGTTATGCGCGCATGACCGACCGCCCGGCCGCGACGCTGCTGCATACCGGAGCGGGTCTCGCCAATGGCCTCGCTAACATGCACAATGCCAGGCGTGCACGCAGCCCTATGATCAACATTGTCGGCGACCACGCGTCCTATCATCTGCCGCTCGACGCGCCGCTGACCAGCGACATAGAGAGCCTGGCGGCGCCGATGTCGAACTGGGTCGGCCGCGTCAAGGGGTCGGGCGACATCGCACCGGCTGCGGAAGCGGCACTCCGCGCCTCGCTGACGCCGCCGGGTGTCGCGACCTTGATCCTGCCTGCGGATGCGGCCTGGGGCGAAGTTGCTGCGATTTCGCCTGACAAGGTGAAGCTGCCGCCGCCGCCCGCCGTCGATATGGAGGCCATGCGCAAGGTCGCCGAAGCCATCCGCGCCGCGCCGGGCCGCGTTGGCATGGTCGTTCGCGGGCAGGCGGCGCGATCCGATGCACTTGAAATCGCAGGTCGAATCTCGGCGGCCGGCGATGTTCGCCTGTTCAGCGAGGTTCTGATCGCCCGCATGCAGCGCGGCCGCGGACGGTTCGCGCCGACGCGCATTCCCTATCCGGTCGATGCGGCGATAGCTACGCTCCGGGGTATCGACGTGTTGGTGCTGGTTGGCGCCAATGAGCCGGTGGCCTTCTTCGCCTATCCCGGCAAGCCAGGGCGGCTGGTTCGGGACGATTGCGAGGTGCTTTCGCTGGCGACGCATGGCGAGGATTTGAAGGCGGCGCTGGAGGCGTTGGCCGACGAACTCGGCATCAAGCCGGCGCAGCAATTCACCGTCGCAACAGCCTTCCCAGATGAACCAGCGCCAAGCGGCACGCTGACGGACGATGCGATCGCGCTTTCCGTGGCGCGCAAACTTCCGGCCAATGCCATCGTCTGCGACGAGGCGATCACCTCGGCAAGGCGGTCCTTTGCGCTGTCGGCATATGCGGCGCCGCACGATTACATGATGGGCACGGGCGGATCGATCGGCGGCGGCATTCCGATGGCGACCGGTGCGGCTATCGCCTGCCCGGATCGAAAGGTGATCAATCTCGAAGCCGACGGCAGCGGCATGTACACGGCGCAGGGACTGTGGACGCAGGCCAGGGAAAAGCTCGACGTGGTCACCATCATTTTTTCCAACCGGACCTACGCCATCCTGCATGGCGAAATGCGCAATGTCGGTGTGAATGCGTTCGGCGAGAACGCCAGGCGCATGCTCGACCTCGACCATCCCGCGCTGGACTGGGTTGCGCTAGCCAACGGCATGGGCGTCGAGGCGGCCCGCGCCGATACGTGCGAGAGGTTCGATGCGTTGCTCGACAGCGCCTTGTCGCGCCCGGGACCGTTTCTCATCGAAGCGGTGATCTGAGCCGGAAGAAACTTACCAACGCGTTTTCTCGCCGGGGGCGGCCGGCTCGATCGCCAGCGCGTGGACGCCGGCTTTCAGTTCGTCGGCGAGCAGATCGTTGACGGCGCGGTGGCGCTCGACGCGGCCCATGCCGGCAAAGGCGGCTGAGACGACACGGACGCGGAAATGCGTCTCGCCGGCGCCATCGAACGTCGCATGGTGGCCGGACTCCACATGATGATGGCCGGCGTGAAGGTGGCTTTCGTTGATCACGGCCAGCCTTTCGGGCGAAAATGCCACCTTCAGCTTGTTTTCCATCGTCGACTGTATGGACATCCTGGTTTTCCTTCCCCACTTGACGGCATAGCCGCAAATTATCTGCGGCGCAGCCGCAAAATCTATGGTTTCGACCGCTTTTAAGCCGCGATTCAGCGGTTAGGGCGATCATCGGCGAAATGTCAATTCTTGTTTCGCACGTGCGAACAGCCCATAAATGGGTGAGATGAAAGCGTATCCCAAATATTTCGAGAAGATTCGGATCCGTCCCGAAAAGGACGCGGAGCTGAAGTCGCGCTCGCCAATCTGCCAGTGGGACGGCTGCAAGGAGGCCGGCACCCATCGCGCGCCGGTCGGTCGCATGAAGGAAGGCGAGTATTTTCAGTTCTGCTTCGACCATGTGCGCGAATACAACAAGGGTTTCAACTACTTCTCCGGCGTCCCGGATACCGAGATCGCCCGCTTCCAGAAGGAAGCGATGACCGGCCACCGGCCGACATGGAAGATGGGCCTCGCCGGCGCCTCGACACGCTCGTCGCCCGATATGGCGCAGATGCGCTCCGGCCGCGCCGGCTATTACAACCGCATGCGCGACCCTTTCGACCTGTTCAAAGGGCCAAAGGATCCGCGGGAACCGCGCGAGCGCAAGGCAAAGCCGCTTGAGGCCAAGGCGCTGGAAACGCTTGGTCTTGATACAAAGGCGACTGGTAAGGACATCAAGGCGCGCTATAAGGAACTCGTTAAGCGCCACCATCCGGATGCGAATGGCGGCGACAGAGGTTCGGAAGACCGGTTCCGCGATGTGCTGCAGGCCTATCGCGTGCTCAAGCAAGCAGGATTGTGCTGAGCGGCCCTACGGTCCGTGTCGTTTTCCAACTTTCATAAGGTTGGAAAAGGCTCTAAGACCGCCCCCGGACAAAATCGATTGCTGGCGAAACGCGGCGTTTCGCCCGTGGAGACGTTGATAGAGATGAACAAGGTCGATCGCGACATCGCCAACCTGCCCGACACGACCGCGTCGGTGAAGGAGAAATTCGGCTTCGACTCCAAGATGGTGGTTCCCGCCTATTCGGCAGCGACCGAGCATGTGCCGGACATCGACCCGGACTATCTGTTCGACAAGGCAACGACTTTGGCGATCCTCGCCGGTTTTGCCTATAACCGCCGCGTCATGGTGTCGGGCTATCACGGCACCGGCAAGTCGACGCATATCGAGCAGGTGGCGGCGCGGCTCAACTGGCCTTGCGTGCGCGTCAACCTCGACAGCCATGTCAGCCGCATCGATCTCGTCGGCAAGGACGCCATCGTCGTCAAGGAAGGCCTGCAGATCACCGAATTCCGCGACGGTATCCTGCCCTGGGCCTATCAGCACAATGTGGCGCTCTGCTTCGACGAATACGATGCCGGCCGCCCGGACGTGATGTTCGTCATCCAGCGCGTGCTGGAATCGTCGGGCCGGCTGACGCTGCTCGACCAGAGCCGGGTCATCCGCCCGCATCCGGCGTTCCGGCTTTTCGCCACCGCCAACACGGTCGGGCTGGGCGACACCACCGGCCTCTATCACGGCACGCAGCAGATCAACCAGGCACAGATGGACCGCTGGTCGATCGTCACCACGCTCAACTACCTGCCGCACGACAATGAGGTGAACATCGTGCTGGCCAAGGCCAAGCACTACCGCGACACCAAGGGCAAGGACATCGTCAACAAGATGGTGCGCGTCGCCGACATGACGCGCTCGGCCTTCATCAATGGCGACCTGTCGACCGTGATGAGCCCGCGTACCGTCATCACCTGGGCCGAAAACGCCGAAATCTTCGGCGATATCGGCATGGCGTTCCGGCTGACCTTCCTCAACAAATGCGACGAGCTGGAGCGTTCGGTGGTGGCCGAGTTCTACCAGCGCGCCTTCGGCGAGGAATTGCCCGAGAGCGCCGCCAACGTGGTGCTGGGCTAAGCGGAGCCTCGATGGCGGGTCCGGGCGACAACACGCGCAACAAGCCGAAGAACGGGTCTGAAGCCGACAGCTTCAAGCGCGCCGTCACCGTCTGCATGCGCGCCGTCGCCGGCGACAAGGACCTCGAGGTCGGCTTCGCCAAGGACCGGCCGGCATTGGCCGGCAATCGAGCACGCCTGCCCGAGCTGCCCAAGAAAGCCTCCCGCAACGACATCGCGATCACGCGCGGCCTGGGCGATTCCATGGCGCTGAAGCGCGCCTGCCACGATCAGCGCATCCACAACAAGCTGGCGCCGGAAGGCAAGCTGGCGCGTGCGATCTACGATGCCGTCGAGCAGGCCCGCGTCGAGGCGATCGGCAGCCGCGCCATGCAGGGCGTGGCCGACAATATCGGCTCGATGCTCGAGGACAAATACGCCAAGGCGAACCTCTTCGACGTCAAGGACAAGGCGGATGCGCCGCTCGAGGAAGCGATTGCGCTGATGGTGCGCGAAAAACTCACCGGCCGCGCGATCCCGAAGAGCGGCGAGCGGCTGGTCGATCTTTGGCGCCCCTGGGTCGAGGAAAAGGCCAGCGGCGACCTCGACGGCCTGTCGGCCAAGCTCGAGGACCAGCAGGCCTTTGCCCGCGTCGTGCGCGAGATGCTCGTTTCCATGGAAATGGCCGAGGAGCTCGGCGACGACCAGGAAACCGACGACTCCGAGGAAAACGAAGAGAACGAACAGCAGGGCGAGGACCAGAGCGAGGAGGGCGGCGAGGACGATTCCGGCTCCGAGCAGTCGCAGTCGGAAGATGCCGAGGCCTCCTCCGACGAGGAAGAGTCGGCCGAGACCGAAGCGACCGACGCCACCTCCGATGACCTCTCCGACGAGGATGATGCCGACGCCGAGACGCCTGGCGAGGCCAAGCGCAACGACAATCCGTTCCTCAACCTGCCGAAAGAGATCGACTACAAGGTGTTTACCACCGCCTTCGACGAGACGGTGGGCGCCGAGGACCTTTGCGAGGAAGAAGAGCTCGACCGGCTGCGCGCCTTCCTCGACAAGCAGCTCGCCAACCTTTCCGGCGTCGTCGGGCGGCTCGCCAACCGGTTGCAGCGCCGGCTGATGGCGCAGCAGAACCGCTCCTGGGATTTCGATCTCGAGGAAGGCTATCTCGATCCGGCGCGCCTCGTGCGCGTCGTCATCGATCCGATGCAGCCGCTGTCCTTCAAGCAGGAGCGCGACACCAAGTTCCGTGACACGGTGGTGTCGCTGGTGCTCGACAATTCGGGCTCGATGCGCGGCCGGCCGATCACGGTCGCCGCGACCTGCGCCGACATCCTGGCGCGCACGCTGGAGCGCTGCGGCGTTTCGGTGGAAATCCTCGGCTTCACCACGCGGGCGTGGAAAGGCGGGCAGGCGCGCGAGAAGTGGCTGAAGGACGGCAAGCCGCCGAATCCGGGCCGGCTCAACGACCTGCGCCACATCATCTATAAATCCGCCGACCATCCGTGGCGGCGGGCGCGACGCAATCTCGGCCTGATGATGCGCGAGGGCCTGCTCAAGGAAAACATCGACGGCGAGGCGCTGCTTTGGGCGCATAACCGCCTGATCGGCCGACCCGAGCAGCGCAAGATCCTGATGATGATCTCGGACGGCGCGCCGGTCGACGATTCCACGCTCTCGGTCAATCCGGGCAATTACCTGGAACGGCACCTGCGCGGCGTCATCGAGCTGATCGAGACGCGCTCGCCGGTCGAGTTGCTCGCTATCGGCATCGGCCACGACGTCACGCGCTATTATCGCCGCGCCGTCACCATCGTCGATGCCGAGGAGCTGGCGGGCGCCATGACCGAGCAGCTTGCCTCGCTGTTCGGCGAGGAAAGCGCGCGCGACACGCGGCGCGGCGGCCTGCGGCGCGCCGGATGATCTTTTCCTGGCGGCGTGCGCGGCGGACGCTTTTCGCCTGCATGCTGGCCTGCGTCTCGCCGGCGATTGCCGGCCAGAGAGCCGTCGTCGAGCCTGTCGAGATTGCGGCGCGGCCGATCAGACAGTTCCATGTCGGCCACGACGAGACGCGGTTCGGACCGTTGGAATTCGTCGGCGGGCTGGAGATGACCTCGCCGGCGCGCGATTTCGGCGCGCTGTCGGGGTTTCGCCTCCTGAAGCCGGGCGGCGATTTCATCGGTGTCGCCGACACCGGCTTCTGGTTCTTCGGCACGATCGCGCATGACGCCGACAAGCGCCCCTCGGGCGTTGAGAATTTCCGCATGCAGCAGATGGTCGATGCTTCGGGCCGGCCGATCGACCGGAAGTGGGAGGTCGACGCGGAAGGGCTCGCGGTCAAGGACGGCGTCGCCACTGTCGGCTTCGAGCGCGACCAGCGCGTCGCCCAGTTCAAGATCGATCCCGACAACATGAAAGCGCCAGTCAGGTTGCTCGACTACCTGGTTCCCGCCCAGGAGTTGCGCCAGAACCGCGGTTTCGAGACGGTCACCCACGCCAACCCTTACGGGCAGCACGCGGGCGGACTGGTCGTGGTCTCGGAAAGGAGCCTCGACAAGGCCGGCAATGTCTATGCCGCCATCATCGAGGGACCGCATAAGGGCGTGTTCACCGTCAAGCGCAACGGCGATTTCGACATCACCGACGGCGCCTTCCTACCTGGCGGCGATCTGCTGCTTCTGGAGCGCAGCTTCTCGATCGGGCGCGGCGTGAAGATGCGGCTGCGGCGCATCTATGGCGAAAGCGTAGAGAAGGGCGCGGTCGCCGACGGGCCGGTGCTGATGGAGGCCGACATGGGCTACCAGATCGACAATATGGAAGGCCTCGATGTCTGGACCCGCGACGACGGCGCGCTGATGGTGTCGCTGATATCCGACGACAACCACTCGATCCTGCAGCGCAACCTCTATCTGGAATTCATCCTGCACCAGGATTGAGCGCGTCGGCATTGCGGGGGCGGCAGTCGCCGCCCGCTGAGAGGTTACCGGCCGACGTGACGGACCTCGTTCGTCACGAAATTGGCCGCGCGCTTGCTTCGGTTGCGGATCTTGAGCGTCACGGTGTTGTCCACGAAATAGGTGTGGAGGATGCTGTCGCGGGTGCGGACCTCCGGCCCGACGGTGTCGACCGCATGCCAGGTGTCGGTGCCGACCGCGAAGGCATAGCCTGTGTTCGGCGAAAACGACATCCGGTGCGAATTCTCGAAACGCCCGTCCGGCATGCGCTGCGCGAAGCGGGTGCCGATGTGGTTGATGCTGTCGTCCTCCGGCAGGTAAAACTGGACCGTGATACCCTTCCATTTCGTGTCGGTGTGGAAACCGATCTTGTAGCCCGCCACGTCGCGCGTCAGCATCGGCACCGGATACATGCCGACCTTCATGAAGTCCGACCCGAACCGGCGTTCCAGGCCCGGGGCAAGGCGGCGCATGAATGCGTCTTTCAGGTCCGGCGCGTGCAGCGCCTTTCCGACCAGGGCCCAGACGGCCCGCTTTTCTGTCGGCAGATGGCGGATATATTCGGGGTAGAGGTCGATCTTGATCCGCGTTGCGGTGCCGTCGGCCTTGATATTCACGTTGTTGCGCCCCTTGAGCGCGCGATATTCGCGCGCTTCGGGCATGGCGGCGCGCATGCGCAGATAGAGGTTCGCCGGGAAAACATCCGTCATTTCCAGGTGCCAGAAAGGCGTTCCCACAAAGGTGGCGCGGTCGACAGCTCCCACCATGTGGGACACGACATGCTGCAGTGTTTGTGTGGCTGATGCTGGCGCCACCGCGCTGTCTATGGCCGACATGGATATCCTTCCCCCAAGCTAAAACCCCGAATCCAAATTTCCTGGACACATATATCGCTGCTCGGGCGAAATGCTAACCAAAGTACAGGCTGGATTGCAACGATCCACCGGACTGATTTCAATCGCGGTTTTCCAAATCACAAAGTGAAGATGTATCGGCGCTAAGCGACTGTGCGAACGGGGCGCCGTCGACGATGCTGATTTGGCGCCAGGCCGATATTCAACGAACCTTGTAGATCTCGATCGGCTTTCCTGCGGTCGAGCGATCCAGTTCGAGCCATTCCGGCACATCGCCTCGCAGCAGCTCGGCGGCAAGACCCTTGGGAGCGTCCAGCCCCAGCGATATCTCTTCCGTGTTGCCGCGACATATCGCGATCAGTCCGACATGCTCGCGTCCGATGACGGCGCGGGCGGCGTCCGGCGTTCCCATGAAAGCGTCGAGCATGGCAAGGTTGCCGCCGGCATTGCGGTGGTAGGGCCCGGCCAGCACCCGGTGGCCGGTGAACATCAGTATCCCCGAGCCGAGATTGGACGAGGCTAGCACCGTCGTCGCCGGCAAGGCCGCGAGATCGCGAAAGTCGGCCGGCTTGCCGCAGGTGACGGCATGATCGGGATCGGAATTGATCCGCTGCGGCGCCTTCTGGACCACGGACTGCGCCGCCACCGCCACACCGGCCCAGGTCGCGTTGAGCGAGACCAGCCACGCCATGACAATGCCGGTGGACAGGCGCCATGAAGGCGCGGTGCTCGCCCGCAGGCGGATTTTCGCGATCCAGGCCGAAAGCGGCAGCACGGCGAAGGCGACAGAGAAGGTCGAGCCGCGCACCTGCCAGAGGCTGACGCCAAAGGCGACGACAAGCAGGATGGCGGCGAGTATCTCCTCGCGACGCAGGCGACGGCTTCGCAGTTGAAAGCCGATCAGCAGGATCGCAATGAAGGGCGTCACATAGCGCGTCGCCATCAGCTTCGGCTGGCGCACGGCGACGCTCCAGAAGGGCTGCGCTTCGACCACATCGTTCAGCCAATAGGTGCGGATACGCTCGTCCATGCCCGCATAGGGCGATGCCAGGCATTGCGGGAAGAACATGATCACAACGACCGCGACCGCCACCGCCAGTGCCAGCATCGAACCGAGCCGCGCCCGGGTCGTCGATGCGGCCAATGTGCCGGCAATCGCGAGGCCGAAGCCAGACAGACCGGCAACCGCGAACTGGAAGGACGAAAAGGCGTCGCATTGGGCAACGCCCCAGTCGGCCGGCCGGATCGTCGCCAAGAAGACGAGGAAGGCGACGCCGGCAAATCCGAGGCCGAAGCCCTGTGCCGTGACGCGTTCCTTGTCGTCAAGGATGAACAGGACCGCGGCACAGATGCCGAGCACCGCCACATAGGGGGCGGTCTCCATGCCGACAGCGAGCGTCAAGCCGGCGCAAATGCCCGAGACAAGCGGAGTCAGCCGCCAGGAGGGCGATTCCATCAGAAGCCAGAGGCTGGCCGCCGTCAAAAGCAGCTGGACATTATGGTGGTCGATCACGCCAGGGCTGTAGATCACCAGGAAGAAAAGTGCCGCCGTCGACAGGATGACCGACGGCATCACGACATTCGCGCCGGCGAAGCGGTGCGAGGCGCGCATGAGCACAAATATGGTCAGCCCGTAGAGCAAGGTCGGCCAGATGATCTCCGCGGCTCGTTCGGCGGCGGCGCTGCTGGCGCCCAGCGCATCGAAGGCCATGATGATCAGCGCAAGGGGCGTGTCCACCAGGCGCGACCAGTGCATGACGAAGCCGCCGGAGATGCCCATCCTGTATTGATGGAGATCGAACCAGCTTTGGCCGCCGAGCAGGTCGCGGACCTCGACCAGCCGCAGCATGCTGTCATTGTCCGCGCCATAGTCCGTGAGAGTGGGAAAGCCGGAAGCCGCGTTGATCGCCAGCACCACCAGCGTGGCGCACAACGCAAGCAAGAGATCATTTTTCCAACCGGTGCCTGGTACGGTCATGCTGGTCGCAAAGCCCTGGAGAATTTCCGCGATCCTGCATGATCGGCCGTAACAAAGCGTAAAGCGTCGGTCTCCGGTCGACGGAATCGTCAGGCGACGGCGCGGTTGACTGCGGTCCAGATTACAGCCTTTTGGCTGCAACCCAGATCACATGGCGGGCGCCGCGCTTGCCGTGGGCCCGAGCGCTGATCTCCTCGACCGCGAAGCCGGCTTGTTTCAGCCGCCGCGTGAAACCGCTGTCCGGCCCCTGCGACCAGACCGCCAGAATGCCGCCCGGCTTCAATGCGGCATGCGTAGCCGCCAGACCGGCGGCGTCATAGAGCGTATCATTGCCCTTGTAGACGATGCCCTCGGGACCATTGTCGACGTCGAGCAGGATGGCGTCCCAGGCGGCGTTCTGCGCCCTTATCAGCTGACCGACATCGGCCTCGCGGATGGTGACGCGGGGATCGTCGAGGCAGCCCTCGAAGATCCTGGACATCGGGCCACGTGCCCAGGCGACGACCGCGGGGACAAGCTCTGCAACGGTGACGGCGGCGTCTTGATCAAGCGCGGCGAGAGCGGCGCGCAAGGTGAAGCCCATGCCGAGCCCGCCGATGAGGATCGCTGGCTGCTTGCGGCCGCCGATCCGCTCGCAGGAAAGCCTGGCCAGAGCCTCTTCGGAGCCGCTGAGGCGGCTGTTCATCAGTTCATTGGCGCCGAGCATGATCGAGAATTCGGCACCGCGCTGCTTCAGGCGAAGTTCCTGGCCGCCGTCGGGCGTGCGGGCCGAGTCAAGCTGAACCCAGGGTATCAATAGCGAACTCTTTGTCTGACCATGATCTTTTCCGCAAACCGGGCTCCACTTTGCGGGATCATGATTAAACCGCCATTGCCGGCTGGCTCCAGCGGGCGGCGAGCAGCCGGTAAGGGATCAGCGCCACCGCGGCGATGATCAGCTTCACCGAGAGGTCGCCGAGCGCCCAGGACACCCAGCGCATGGTCTCGACCGGCAGCACGCCCAGCAGCGGTGCGTTCTCCAGCGCGAAGCTGTCGTTGGGACCGGCAAAGGCGAAGGCGGCGGAAAAGGCGACGCCGAAGAAAACGATTGTGTCGAACACCGAGCCGACCAGCGTGCCGATGATCGGCGCGCGCCACCAGCTCTGCCGGCGCAGCCGGTTGAAGACGGTGACATCGAGCAGCTGCGCGGTCAGGAAAGCCGCGCCGGACGCGGCTGCAATGCGCACCAGCCGGTCGGCGGCGGTCTCGAACTCGATCAATCCATGGCGAAACAGGAAGGGCGGGATCAGGATCGAGCAGGTCACCGCGGTCATGAAGCCGACGAACACCACCTTGCGGGCCACGGCGGGGCCGTAGCGGCGGTTGGCAAGGTCGGTGACGAGGAAGGAGAAAGGATAGGTGAAGGCGCCCCAGGTGAGCAGGTCCGCCAGCGACAGCCCGCCGACCTGCCCCTGCATCGGGAACTGCACGAGGATATTCGATGCCACGACGACAAGCGCCATGGCGCCCACGAAGGGAAGGTATCGCGTCAGGAAGTTCATTTTTTTATCCTGGGTAATGGAACCAGCTGAGCGTCGCCGCTCGCCAATATCGAACACCGGATCGATCCGGTGCTCGGGGCGGCGCCTGAAAGCTGCTTAAACGGCCGACTGCTCGGCGAGCTTCTTGGCGATCTGCTTCTTGAGCAGACGAGCACGCTGCGACAATTCCTTGACGTCGGCCTTGGCCAGGAAGGCGTCGAGGCCGCCGCGATGCTCGACCGAACGCAGCGCGTTGGCCGAAATGCGCAGGCGAACGTTCTGGTTCAGCGCTTCGGAAATCAGCGTCACATTGACCAGGTTCGGCAGGAAGCGACGCTTGGTCTTGTTGTTGGCGTGGCTCACATTGTTGCCGGTCTGAACTGCCTTGGCAGTGAGTTCGCAGGTGCGGGACATCTTGTCTAACCTTCAGTTTCTAAACCTGCCAAACCATTCTGCCCGCGCCGGGCGGCGCGCGGTCTCGGTCAGGCGGCCTTTGGAAAAGTTGGCGTTCCTTAGTGGCATTTCACCACTGCGTCAAGCTCCGGCGCGAGGCCAGCTGTCAGACACGCTCCATATAAAGGCCGGATTTCATACTATAAGCCGATCGCGAAGGGATATGCCAGGCTGGACCTCTTCAGTTCCGGCCGAACCGCCAGGGATTCGCCAGCCGCCATGCTCCGTCCATCTCACGCACTCGCCGCCCTTCTTGCCCTCGCCGTGCCGGCAACAAGCTTCGCCGCCGCGGCGCCGCAGTCCTTCAAGGGCGAATATACGGTATCCTATCTCGGCCTTTCGATCGCCAGGGCGACTTTTTCCAGCCGCTACGAAGGCGACGCCTATGCCATCAACGGCACCGTCTCGGCCGCTGGGCTCGGCAAGCTGTTCGACGACACGAAAGGCACGATTTCGTCGAAAGGCACCATTTCCGGCAAGCAGATGATGCCGCGGGCGTTCCGGGCCGACTATACGTCCGGCAAGAAGGCCTCCGCGGTCGACATCCGCTTCAGCAACGGCGCGGTCACCTCCACGCAGGTCATTCCCCCGCCAAAGAAGCGCGATCCGAAGAGCTGGGTGCCGCTCGGCGACGCAGACCTGAAATCGGTGCTCGATCCGATGGCCGCGACCGTCATCCACGCCGACAGCCTGGACAAGGTCTGCGGACGGACGGTCAAGTTCTACGACGGCGAGATGCGCGCCGACCTGACCTTGACCTATGCCTCCAAGGGTTCGATCTCGGTACCGGGCTACAAGGGCGACACGGTAACCTGCAAGATGGGCTTCGAGCCGGTGGCGGGCTACCGCAAGGGCCGCAAGGCGCTGAATTTCCTCAAGAACAAGAGCCGCATGCTGGTGACGTTTGCGCCGGTCGGCCAATCCGGCGTATATGCGCCGATCCGCGCCACGGTCGGGACCCAGATCGGGCCGCTGACCATCAGCGCGAGGCAATTCGAAGCGGTGAACTAATTCAGTTTTACGCAATTCCGGACGGAAAACCGCGAGGCACTTTTCCTGGAATTGCTCGATGGCGCCACCGCGCGCCGCGGGGGCAGATATGGGGCGCGCAACACTGATCGGGTTCTCGGCGGTCGCCATGTGGGCGCTGCTGGCGCTGCTCACCGATGCTTCCGGGCAAGTGCCGCCGTTCCTGCTGTCGGCCATCACTTTCGCCATCGGCACCTGCGTCGGCCTTGCCGCGCGGCTGGTGATGCCGGCGCCCGACCGTAGCCAGAAGATCCCGCCGCAGGTTTGGGTGATCGGCATAGCCGGGCTGTTCGGCTACCATTTCTTCTACTTCACGGCGCTGCGCAACGCGCCGGCGGTCGAGGCGAGCCTGATCGCCTATCTGTGGCCGCTGCTGATCGTGCTCGGCTCGGCGCTGATGCCGGGTGAGCGGCTTGCCTGGAACCATGTCGTCGGCGCGCTGCTCGGCCTTGCCGGCACTTTCCTGATCGTCACCAAGGGCGGCGGACTGGCCTTCGATGCGCGTTACGCCTTCGGTTATGCGATGGCCGCCGTCTGCGCGCTTTTGTGGTCGTCCTATTCGCTGTTGTCACGGCGTTTCCCCTCGGTGCCGACGTCGATCGTCACCTGGTTCTGCGCGGCGACATCGGTGCTTTCGCTGGCCTGCCACCTGCTGCTTGAGAAGACGGTGCTGCCGGACGGTCCTGGCCAGTGGCTGGCCGTCGTCGGGCTCGGCCTGATGCCGGTCGGCGCGGCCTTCTACGCCTGGGACATCGGCGTCAAGCGCGGCAACATCCAGGTGCTGGGCGCCGCGAGCTATGCCGCCCCGCTTCTGTCGACGCTGGTGCTGATCGCCGCCGGCGTCGCCGAGCCGTCGCTGCGCATTCTCGCCGCCTGCGTGCTCATCACCGGCGGCGCGGCGCTCGCGGCGAAGTCGCTGCTGATGCGCAAGCCGGCGGCCAAAGAGGTGAACGCATGATGCCGTTCCCTGGCGGCATCGAGGCCAACGCCAACGCGACGCTGCTGTTTTCGTTTGTCGCTGCGGTGATCTACGCCTTTGCGCTCGACATGCCGCCGAAATGGACGCGCACGGCGGCAAAGACGCTTGCCGTCGCTCTCCTGGCGGTGCTGGCCGCCATGCAGGGCGGTCCGGTGCTGCTTGTCGCGGCGCTGGCGCTCAGTGCGGTCGGCGACGCCTTTCTGTCGCGCGACGGCGAAAAGGCATTTCTCGGCGGACTGGCGAGCTTTCTTGCCGGCCACATCGTCTACGTCGCGCTGTTTGTGCAGGCAGGCGGCGGGCTCGAACTGTTGAGCGCGCAATCCTGGCGGGGCGCGATCGGCTTGGCCATGGCCGCGTTCAGCATCGTCATGCTTGCTGCGCTTTGGCGCCGTGTCGGCCAGCAACTGCGCGTTCCGATCGCCATCTATGTCGCGGCGATCCTCGCCATGGGCATTTCGGCGCTCACCACGGACAAGGCCTGGGTGATCGCCGGCGCGGTGCTGTTCATCGCCTCGGACGGGCTGCTGGCAGCCGAACGCTTCCTGCTCGCGGCGATCTCGCCGCATCGCGTGTGGATGCGCTATGCGGTCTGGGTGCTTTATTACGCCGCCCAGTTGGCAATCACGTTGGGATTTTTGTTGGGCTAAGGCTCAAAACCATCATTTTGCTCGACCGAATTCGAGCCCATGCGGACATTTATCTGTCCAACGCCAAGTACGTTATGTTCAAACTTTGTTCCCCCAAAGTAGATTCGGCCAGCAGCGTCGATTCGGAGCAGAAATGGCAGGGAATCGAGCACTACCCGATGTGAGTGGCCAGGTTTTTCCGGAAACGGAGTGGGCCGAAGTGTCGGCGGCAAGTCTCGGCTGGTCCATCAAGCGCATCGCCGCCCTCTCCCACGATCTCGCGGACGGTCGCTCAACAGCCCTGATGATCATCGATGCCGGAAACGTCATTTTTCAATGGGGTGACGTAGCTCAGAAGTCGAGTGTGGCTTCGGTTCGGAAAAGCCTGATAAACCTCCTGTATGGCATCTACATTGCGGAAGGCAGGATCGATCTAAACGCGACGCTCGCAGATTTGCAGATCGATGATTTGCAGCCGCTTACACCAAGAGAGCAGCAAGCCACGGTGGCGGACCTCCTGAGAGCCCGGTCAGGCATCTATCTGCCCTCGGTTTATGATACGGCGCATGGGCGGCCGGAACGCGGCAGCCATGCCCCCGGTTCTCACTGGTTCTACAACAACTGGGATTTCAACGTTCTCGGTACGATTCTGGAGCGTCAGACGGGCCAAACCGTATTCGAGGCGCTCACCACGCGCATCGCCGTTCCCCTCGGAATGCAGGACTTCGAACCGGGGGACGGTCACTATCATCGGGGGACGGAATCCCTACATCCCGTCTACAAGGTTCGCATGACTGCCCGCGACCTCGCACGAGTCGGGTTGCTCTACCTTCGCGGCGGCCGCTGGCGAAGTGGACAGCTTGTCCCCCAAAGTTGGGTTCGCGAAAGCACTCGCCCGCAGTCGAACGTTGGTGGAGGGAAAGGCTACGGCTATCTTTGGTGGACGGCAGAGGCCAATGCGCCAGGCGACAGCATGAGCATCCGAGCGCCGATCTTTTATGCTAGCGGCTTCGGTGGACAGTACATTGTTGTTGTTCCCGCATTGGATCTCGTCATCGTGCACAGGTCGGCGAGAGTCGATTGCGGTATAAGCGATGCCCGAATGGGAGAAATACTCCGACGCGTCGTCGAGGCTATGCCAGATCGGTGACGTGGATCGCTACCACCAGTGTCGGAATTCCGCCCATCCCGGTCGTTGGCGACGCTAATTGGATTTAATCCCAGGGCGCTCCGGGCCGCCAGCCCGGCTCGGCCAGCTCGAAAGCGGCGAAATCGAAACCCGGCGCCACCGTGCAGCCGACCAGCGTCCATTCGCCGAGGCTGCGCGCCGACTGCCAACAGCCGGCCGGCACGACGATCTGCGGCCGCTCGCCCGCGGCAAGGGCTGCGCCCAGCACCTGCTCGATGACGCTGCCGGAGCCTTCCTCATGCATCGACAGCGCCAGCGGCGCGCCGGCATAGAAGTGCCAGACCTCGGCCGCGTCCTTCACCCGATGCCAGGCCGAAAGCTGGCCCCGCTCGAGCAGGAAGTAGATCGCGGTCGAATGGCCGCGCCCGCCTGAGGCGGCGTCGCGGAACGTCTCGGCATACCAGCCGCCTTCCGGGTGCGGCTGCAGGCCAAGCGTTGCGATGATTTCGGCGGCGCTGGTCATTGGTCGTACCTTTTGGGCGACTTGCGCGTTGGAACTAGAAATTGTCCTTGCGCTTGCGAATCTCGGCAAACACCTCGGCGTCGCTGGCTTTTTCCATGCCGAGATGCTTGCGGATCGCCGGGTCGTGCCAGCGCAGGAACGGATTGGTCGACAGTTCCTCGCCGATGGTCGTCGGCAGCGTCGGCTTGTTGTCGGCGCGCAGCGCCTCGATCTTCGCCGCGCGCTGCTTCAGGGCAGGGTTGCTCGGATCGACCGTCACCGCGAAGCGGGCATTGGCCAAAGTGTATTCGTGGCCGCAATAGATGGCGGTTTCGGCCGGCAGCGCCGCCAGCTTCTTCAGGGATTCATACATCACCGGCGGCTTGCATTCGAACAGGCGGCCGCAACCCAGCGCAAACAGCGTGTCGGCGGTGAAGGCCACCTTCGAGGCCGGAAGATGGTAGGAGACGTGGCCGGCGGTATGGCCGGGCGTCTCGATGACGTCGATCCTTTCGTCGCCAAGGCGCACGACCGAGCCTTGGCCGACCGTCTCGTCGATGCCGGGGATCTTTGCCTTTTCGGCTTCCGGGCCGACGATGCGCAGCTTGAAGCGTTCCTTCAGCGCCAGATTGGCTTCGACGTGATCGGCATGATGGTGCGTGGTCAGGATCAATGTCGGCGTCCAGCCGGTGCGCTTGATCGCCGCCAGGATCGGCGCCTCTTCCGGCGCGTCGATGATCGCCGTCTGACCGCTTTCAGGGTGGTGAACCAGCACGCCGAAATTGTCGGTGCGGCACATGAACTGCTCGATCTCGACGGGCATCGTATCTCTCTCCGTTATCGCCGCAGAGATAGGGCGGCGCGCCGCCGATGTCATCCGCCTTTGTAGAACCTGGCGCCTTTGTTGAACTTGGCATGCTTCACAGCTACCGTCCCGCGCATGCATTCGGATATCGTCGATCTGCGTTCCTTCTACTCGACCACGCTCGGGCGTCTGGCCGAGCATTCGATCACCATGGCGCTGTCGTCCATATGGGCAACCGTGCCCAACGAACGGCTGGTCGGCCTCGGCTATACACTGCCATGGCTGGAACGTTTTGGCGCCGATGCCGAGCGCGTCCTCGCCTTCATGCCGGCAACGCAGGGCGCGGTGGTGTGGCCTGCGTCGGGGCCGACGGCGACGGCGCTGGTGTTCGACGAGGAACTGCCGCTGGTCGATTCCTGCATCGACCGCATGCTGCTCGTCCATTCGCTCGAACACGCCGAGAACCCGCGCGAAACCCTGAACGAGATCTGGCGCGTGCTGTCGCCGGCAGGGCGCGTCGTCATCGTGGTGCCCAACCGGCGCGGCGTCTGGGCGCGGTTCGAGCATACGCCCTTCGGCAACGGCCGGCCGTTCTCGCGCGGCCAGTTGACCGAGTTGCTGCGCGAGGCCAATTTCACTCCGGCGACATGGAGCGACGCGCTGTTCTTCCCGCCGTCGCCGCGGCGTTTCATGATGCAGTTCCACAATGTGCTGGAGCGGGCCGGCCGGCGGTTCTGGCCGATCTTTTCGGGCGTCATCGTCGTCGAGGCGCAGAAGCGGCTCTACCAAGGCGTGCCGGTGGCTCAGCGCGCCTCTCGCCGTGTTTTCGTGCCGGTCTTCTCGCCGCAGGGCGCGACGCGGCTTGGCCGACGCGCGGCCGATACGGTGCATCGGACAAGCAGATGACGCGTTCGTGATCGGGAGCAAACCTTGCGCCGCACGACAATCATCACCCTATCTCAGGGCCGGGTTCGGAGTGCGGCGTCAGCGCCGATGACCATTCCTGACAGCAGGGATCTCGCATATGGATGACACGCCCCGTATCGAACAGGCTGCGTTCTCGGTCGAGTCGAGCCGCCTCTCAGACCAGTTGGCGACGATCAAGCTGGCGCTGACGACATCGCCGGTGCGCAGGCAGCTCTTGTGGGCCTCGATCGGCATTGTCGGTGTCATCGTCGCGACCTCGATCGGTCAGGTGCTGCTCAACCGCTGGAACCAGCCTTTCTACGATGCGCTGGCGCGGCGCGACTTGCCGGCCTTCCTGCACCAGCTGATGGTATTTGCCGCAATCGCCACCAGCCTCCTGGTGCTCAATGTCGGCCAGACCTGGCTCAACCAGACGATCCGGCTGAGGCTGCGCGAGGCGCTGACGCTCGACCTCATCGATGAATGGATGCGACCCGCGCGCGCCTTCCGGCTCACCCATGCAGGCGCCATCGGCGTCAATCCTGACCAGCGCATGCAGCAGGACGCCGCGCATCTCTCCGACCTGTCGACAGACCTCGGCGTCGGCCTGCTGCAATCCTTCATTCTGCTTGTGTCCTTCATTGGCGTGCTGTGGGAGCTCTCTTCCGGCTTCGTCTTCCATGTCGGCGGCTATTCGCTGGCGATACCCGGCTACATGGTCTGGGCGGCGCTCCTCTATGCTGGCATCGCCTCCTGGCTGAGCTGGCTGGTGGGCCGGCCGCTGATCCGCTTCAACAGCGATCGTTACACGCGCGAGGCGGTGTTGCGCTCCTCCATGGTCCGCGTCAACGAGAATGTCGACGCCATCGCGCTCGCCCATGGTGAGGCGGACGCCAGACGGCGGCTCGACCTCGACCTCGGCGGCGTGCTCGGCGCCATGCGGCGCATCTACGGCGCTCAGATCAACCTGTCCTGGGTAACCGATGCCTATGGCTGGATCACCGTGGTAGCGCCGATCCTTGTCGCGGCACCGGTCTATTTCGCAGGCGATATCAGCTTCGGCGGATTGATGATGGCGGTCGGCGCCTTCAACCAGGTGAATTCCTCGCTGCGCTGGTTCATCAACAACATCGGCGCCATCGCCGATTGGCGGGCAACGCTGATGCGCGTCGCCGACTTCCGCATCGCGCTTGGCGAAACGGACATCCTGCATGCCAAGGAAAAGCGCATCGCGTTCGGCGAAAACGCGAATGGCAAGCTGACGTTCGACAAGCTCGAGGTCGCCTCGCCCGACGGCTGCACCAGGCTTGCCGAAACCGACGTCGAGATAAAGGCCGGCGAGCGTGTCATGATCACCGGCGATCCGCGCGCCGGCAAGACGCTGTTCTTCCGCGCCATAGCCGGCCTCTGGCCATGGGGAAGCGGCCGTATCGGCATGCCGGCCGGGGAAAGGCCGTTCTTCGTGCCGCGCACGCCCTATTTCCCGCTCGGCACGCTGCGCGACGTGCTCAACCACGCCGAAGGCGCCAAGATCGACGACGCCGAGATTTCCGCGGTCCTCGGCGAAGTCGGCCTGGAGCGCCTGTCGTCCCAGCTCGACCGCTCGGCGCGCTGGGAGCATGAGCTGGCCGACGACGAACAGCGGCTGCTCGCCTTCGCGCGGCTCGCGCTGAGGAAGCCGAAATGGGTGATCATCGACGAAGCGCTGGACACGTTCGACGGCGCCACATTGCGGCGCGTGCTGGCGATGTTGCAGGCCAGGCTGCCGGATACCGCGATCCTCAATATCGGGCGCGGCCAGCACAACAACCAGTTCTTCCCGCGCGCGCTCACCATCGTCAAGGACAGCGGCGGATCGGCGCTCAAGCCGGCTCGCCTCCGCGCCGGGGCGATCGAACCGCCGCCAACCGTCGCTCGCGCCGGGAAATAGCTTTATTTCGCCGCGATCGCCGGGAACAATCCCGGCGTGTGGAGCCTGCCATGCTCAAGCTGCTCAGCCTGCTTGCATGCCTTGCCTGCGCCGAGGCAGCGCCAATGCCTGCAATCGGCGGCGGCACCGCTGTCGATGTCGAACTCGTGCTTGCCGTCGACATCTCGCAGTCGATGGATGAGCGCGAGTTCGCCCTGCAGCGCGCCGGCTATGTCGAAGCGCTGCGCCACCCTGAATTCATCGATGCGGTGCGCTCGGGTCGAAATGGCCGCATCGCGCTCGCCTATTTCGAATGGGCGGGCGTGGTGCGCGACGACGGGGTCATCGCCTGGCAGATCATCGATGGCGAGGGCAGCGCCTACGCCTTCGCCGACAAGATCGCCGCGCGGCCATTCCGCAGCTTCCGCGGCACCTCGATTTCGGGGGCCCTCGGCTTCGGCGCCGGGCTTCTGGAGCGAACCGGCTTTTCGGCACCGCGCCGCGTCATCGACATATCGGGCGACGGGCCCAACAATACCGGACTGCCCGTCACTGCAATCCGCGATGCCGCCGTCGCCAGGGGTGTCGTCATCAACGGCCTGCCGATTCTCATCAGCCCGTCGCCGAGCGTCAGCCGTCTCGACCGCTACTACGCCGACTGCGTGACTGGAGGCGCCGGCTCCTTCGTGTTGCCGATCTACGCGGCATCTGAATTCTCGACGGCCATCCGCCGCAAACTGATCCAGGAGGTGAGCGGCCTCACCGACGCCAGATCCATCCGCGTCGAGGATGCGGCGCCTGTCGACTGCCTGCTGGGCGAGCGCCTTCGGCAGCGGTTTTCCGATCCATATTTTCCGGAACTCGATAGATAGAGGGCCAACGGCCTTGCTCTTTCAGATCGCCCGCGCGCCGTATTTGGCCCGGAACTCGTCGTAACAGTCGCGGCGCCAGCGGCGGCCCACGACATAGCCGCGCAACAGTTCGGCCGGCGAGTAGCCGAGCGACTTGGACGACCGGTTGGCATGATAGCCTGAAAACGCCTGCGGCAACCTGCCCTTGAGGATGTCGGCGATGATCTGCCGCGCGATCATGTAAGGTGGAACGTCGGGATAGCGGTCGGCGATATAAGGGTGCTTGCCGATCAGATTGGCATAGGCCTCGACATAGCCGTCGCGGCGGCCGGAGATCGAATTCTCCGAGTTGTATTTTTTCCAGTCGATGTCCTCGGACAGCAAGGCGCCGCTGCGCTGGGCAAAGCGCAGCAGCAATTCGCGATCCTGCATGCGCGTCACGTCGCTGTCGTAGCCACCGATCGCCAGCAACGACCCGAGCCGGGCCGTGATTGCCGAGCCGGCAATGAAGATGGTCTGCGAGACCAGGGCGCGCTGCAGCGTGCTCTTGTCGAGAAGGGCGTTGCGATTGATGCATTTGGTGCTGCGGCTGCCCTTCACCGACAGGTAGGAACTGATCAGCACTTCGAGCGAAGGGTTCTCGTCGAAGCGCGCCAGCGTCCGCTCCAGCCGGTCCGGCAGATAGACATCGTCCGAATCGAGGAAGGTCACGACAGGCGCCCGCGCGCGTTCTATGCCCGCATTGCGCGCGGCATTGGCGCCGCGCCATTTGGCGCCGACATAGATCAGCCTTGGGTCGCGGATCTCGGCAAGCGCGGCGGCGGTCCCGTCTGTCGAACCGTCGTCGACAACAATGTGCTCGAAGCGGGTAAATGTCTGCGCCAGAACGCTTTCCACCGCGCGCACGACCTGGCTGCGCCGGTTGTGCGTCGGCGTGATCACTGTAATCAGCGGACCGTCGTCGCTCGACATCGGGCTGCCACTGCGGGTCGGTTCTGATGCTTGCCGGATGGGTCTGATGGCTATCTTCGTGTCCCACCGTTGATTTGCGGGTTGAAGCTACAAAAAAGCTACTCTTGTGTCACGCCGCGCCTGCCAGGAAATGCCGGAACTGGTGGCTTTTCCGCAACATTGCGGTTTGACGGCAACACAATCGACATTCCGGCCGGCGTGACGGCCCGCTCGGACTGGCCAAGGGAGCGTGCCTTATCCCGATGACGTCCAAGGTAATCGACCGGACTACCTGGCTCTTGCATGGTGATGCCACGAGGCCGGCCGATCGGCTTCGACCCATAAAGGAGCAGGATCATGACCGCTTACGCTGTTGCCCATATGCGCCAAGTCACGCCAGGCCCCTGGATGGTCGAGTATCTCGAGAAGATAGACGCCACGCTGGCGCCGTTCGGCGGGCGCTTCATGGTTCATGGCGGCGATGTCGAGGTCGTCGAGAACAGCTGGCCCGGGCATTTGATCGTCATCGAATTTCCGGACAGGCAGCATGCGCGGGACTGGTACTGGTCGTCCGCGTATCAACAAATCCTCAAGCTGCGCACCGATAACTCTGAATCCGATATCATCTTCGTCGACGGCGTCGAGCACCCGCACAAGGCTACGGATGTGCTTGGCTGACGGGACATCGAGGAGGACCCGGCAAGAACCAGAAGCTTTTGGATGTCGCGTCAGCGCTTCAACAAAAACACCGCCTGCTGGCCGAAGAAGTTCCAGAACCACCAGGGCATCGACAGGCCGATCTTCTGGCCGTTGGCGTCGAGCGCGGTCGCCTTCTCGACGGTCGCGCCGAGCTCCTCGCACAGGTTGACGAAGTCGCGGATGGTGCAGAAGTGGATGTTGGGCGTGTCGTACCAGGAATAAGGAAGGTCCTTGGTGACCGGCATCCTGCCCTTGATCAGCAGCGAAAAGCGCACGCGCCAGTGGCCGAAATTGGGGAAGGAGACGATGGCGCGGTTGCCGATCCTGAGCAACTGGTCGAGCACGACCTTCGGGTTGCGCGTCGCCTGCAGGGTCTGCGACAGGACGACGAAGTCGAAACCCTTGTCGGCGTAGAATTCGAGATCGGTGTCGGCGTCGCCCTGGATGACGGAAAGGCCGCGCGCCACGCATTCGTTGACGCCGCGCTGTGACAGTTCCAGCCCTCGGCCGTCGACCTGCTTGGTCTCCTGCAGAAGCTCCAGAAGCAGGCCGTCGCCCGAGCCGACGTCGAGCACGCGCGAATTGGCCGGGATGAGATCGGTCACGACCTCGAGGTCGACACGCTGGGCGCGGTTGACGGTCATGGCTTCGCCTCCTGGATGGCGCATGATCCCGGCCCGAAAAGTCCGCAACTTTTTGCGTTCGCTGACCTTCGGTTCGGGGTCATGCGCTGAGCCCCCTGGCGCGCGCCGCCGAGCCGATGAAGCCGTTGATGGCCGCGAACAGCTCCGGCTCGTCGAGCAGGAAAGCGTCGTGGCCGCGATCGGTCTCGATCTCGACGAAGGAGACGGAAGCGCCCGCCGCGTTCAAGGCGTGCACGACCGAGCGGCTCTCCTCGGTCGGAAACAGCCAGTCGCTGGTGAAGGAGACGAGGCAGAAGCGCGTCTTGGTACCGGCGAAGGCGTCGGCAAGGCGCCCGCCGTGATCGGCGGCCAGATCGAAATAATCCATCGCTCGGGTCAGATAGAGATAGGAATTGGCGTCGAAGCGGTCGACGAAGGTGATGCCCTGATGGCGCAGATAGCTTTCGATCTGGAAGTCGGCGTCGAAGCCGAAGGTGAGCGCCTCGCGGTCCTGCAGGTTGCGGCCGAACTTGCGATGAAGCGCGGCTTCCGAAAGGTAGGTGATGTGGGCGGCCATGCGCGCGACAGCGAGCCCTTTTTCCGGGCGCTTGCCGAAATCGAGATATTTGCCGCCATGCCAGTCCGGATCGGCCATGACGGCCTGCCTGCCGACCTCGTGGAAGGCGATGTTCTGCGAGGAATGGCGGGCGCCGGTGGCGATCGGCAGGGCGCAGAACACGCGCTCCGAATGGCTGGCAGCCCATTCCAGCACCTGCATGCCGCCCATCGAGCCGCCAAGCACGCAAAACAGCGTTTCGATACCGAAATGATCGACCAGCATCGCCTGCGCGCGCACCATGTCGCGGATGGTGATGATCGGCAGGTCGAGCCCGTAAGGCTTGCCGGTCGCCGGATTGGTCGAGGCCGGGCCGGTCGAGCCGAGGCAGCCGCCGACGACATTGGAGCAGATGACGAAGAAGCGGCTGGTGTCGATGATCTTGCCGGGGCCGATCAGCACTTCCCACCAGCCCGGCTTGCCAGTCACCGGATGGGTGTTGGCGACGTGCTGGTCGCCGGTCAGCGCGTGGCAGACGAGGATGGCGTTGGAACGCGCGTCGTTCAGGGTGCCGTAGGTCTGGTAGGCGATCTGGAATGGCGAAAGCAGCGAGCCGGCGTCGAGCTTCAGCGGCTTGTCGGGGCCGAACTGCAGCATCGGGCTCGACGGATGGTCGGCCTCGTCGTTGGTTCTTGCAGCGCGCTGAGCGGGCATGGCCATCCTCATCCTGTCCACATCGGTTTCGTTCGATGCGGTTGTCCGGCCGGCCACGGACAACAAAAAACCGGCTTGCCGTCGCAAAGCCGGTTACAGGTTGCAAACGGCCCTTTAGCGAGTTGTTTAACGTGGCTGCAAGCCGACCGGCCAAATCACCACGGAAATCTGGCAGCTCTTCTAGGACCAGCGCCGCGCTTCGTCAACGGGTGGGCAGAGTCCTGGCGCAAGCGCCGGCACTCGACATTCCAGCCTGTGGCCTGTATTTCCGCTGCGGCCTTGAAGGCCTTCTCGACGGATTTGTGATATGAAGCAGGATCAGCCCCGGCCGACGCCCCGTGCGGGCATTATGGACATCGAGGCCTATGTGCCGGGAAAAAGCACCGCGCCGGCCGGCGTGACGAAAGTCTACAAACTGTCGTCGAACGAAAATCCGCTCGGGCCTTCGCCGAAGGCGATCGAGGCCGCGCGCGAAGTGGCGGCGAAGCTCGACGTCTATCCGGACGGCTCCGCCCGCCGGCTGCGCGAGGCGATCGCCGAGGTGCATGGCCTCAACCCTGCGAACATCATCTGCTCCAACGGTTCCGACGAGATCCTGGGGCTCCTGGCGCAGACCTATCTCGCGCCGGGCGACGAGGCCGTGTTCACGGAACACGCCTTCATGATCTACAAGATCTACATCCAGGCGGCCGGCGCCAAGCCGGTCGCGGTCAAGGAAACCGACGAGCGCGCCGACATCGTCGCGATCCTCGCCGCGGTGACGCCGGCGACGCGCATCGTGTTCCTCGCCAATCCCAACAATCCGACCGGCACCTATGTGCCGTTCCAGGAGGTGCGCCGGCTGCATGCGTCGCTGCCCAAGAACGTGCTCCTGGTGCTCGACGCGGCCTATGCCGAATATGTGCGGCGCAACGACTACGAAGCCGGCATCGAGCTGGCCGGCAGTTCCGAAAACGTCGTCATGACCCGCACCTTCTCCAAGCTCGGCCTCGGCGGCGCGCGCATCGGCTGGATGTACGGGCCGGCGCATATCGTCGACGCGATCAACCGCATTCGCGGTCCCTTCAACGTCAATGCGACCGCGATCGAGGCGGGTATCGCCGCGATCCGCGACCGGGCCCATATCGAGCGCAGCGTGACGCATAACGAGAAATGGCTGGCCTGGCTCAGCGCGGAACTGACGGGGCTCGGCCTGCGCGTCACGCCCAGCGTCGGCAATTTCGTGCTGATCCATTTTCCCGACGGCAAGAAGCATTCGGCAGCAGCCGCGGACGACTACCTCAGCCAGCGCGGCTATATCCTGCGCCGCGTCACCGGCTACGGCTTCCCCAATGCGCTGCGCATGAGCGTCGGTACCGAAGAGGCCAATCGCGGCGTCATCGATGCGCTCAAGACCTTCCTGAAAAGCTAAAGCACCATGGCATCACCGATGTTCGAGAAGATAGCGCTGGTCGGCATCGGCCTGATCGGCTCGTCGCTGGCCCGCGTCATCCGCCGCGAGAACCTGGCGCGCCACATCGCCATCGCGACGCGCAGCGCATCGACGCTGAAGCGCGCCGAGGAACTGGCCCTTGGCGATTCCTACAGCACCGACGCCAGTGAAGCCGTGCGCGATGCCGACCTCGTCATCGTCTCGGTGCCTGTCGGTTCCTCCGGCGAGGTCGCGGCCGAGATCGCGCCGGCGCTGAAGAAGGGCGCCATCCTCACCGATGTCGGCTCGACCAAGGCCTCGGTGATCGCGCAGATTGAGCCGCATGTGCCGGAAGGCGTGCACTTCATCCCCGGACACCCGCTGGCGGGCACGGAAAAGTCCGGACCCGACGCCGGCTTCGCCGATCTGTTCGAGAACCGCTGGTGCATCTTCACGCCGCTGCCGGACACCGATCCCGCAGCCCTTGAGAAGCTTTCGGAATTCTGGCGGCGCTGCGGCTCCAACATCGACACGATGGATCCGCAGCATCACGACATGACGCTCGCGATCGTTTCGCATCTGCCGCATATCATCGCCTACAACATCGTCGGCACGGCGGACGATTTGGAAGCGGTGACCAAGAGCGAAGTGATCAAATATTCCGCCTCCGGTTTCCGCGACTTCACCCGTCTTGCCGCCTCGGACCCGACCATGTGGCGGGACGTCTGCCTGCACAACAAGGATGCGATCCTGGAGATGCTGGCGCGGTTCTCGGAAGATCTCGCCTCGCTGCAGCGGGCGATCCGCTGGGGTGACGGCGAAAAGCTGTTCGACCTCTTCACCCGCACCCGCGCCGTCCGCCGCTCGATCATCGAGGCCGGCCAGGACATCGATGTGCCGGATTTCGGCCGGCAGGCGGTCGAGCATCCGGCAAAGCCTTAGGTTTTCTTCCCTGGTTGCCCAGCAAAGGGATTTTGACCGGTCGGCTGTGTTTGCCTTGGCAGGCCTTGGAGATTGGCCGAAACGCCCATCGCGGTCGTCATCCACGGGCGGAGCAAGGAGCGCAGCGACGCGCGCAGACCCGAGGATCCATTCCGTGACTTCAACGCGCCGCTACGGTGCAGAATTCTGCTCCGCTGCGCTCTTCGATCAAGGTCACGGAATGGATTCCAGGGTCTGCGCGCGTCGCTTCGCTCCTTGCTCCGCCCTGGAATGACGAGGTTAGGGAGGCTTCGGCCAATCCCCGGCGTTTTCGTTGATTTCACGGATACGAACGGTGAAATCTCCTCCGCCGACAAACCTTTCAATGTCCTGATGTCTAGGAACCAACCTTGCTACGATGCCGGCCAGTGCGTCGCCATCATCGCTAGCGTCTCAGCCCTGTTCGGTGCGCCGAGACGGCCGCCGAAGCGCAGACATTTGAGCGCGGCGGCGGCGCTGGCAAAGCGCAGGGCTTTTTCCATGGGCATGGCTTCGGCGAGGCCGACGGCAAAGGCGCCGTGGAAGACGTCGCCGGCGGCCAGCGTGTCCACCGCCTTGACCTTCGGCGCCTCGACGTGGCGCACGCGCGCGGTCGCCCGGTCGTGCCACCAGGTCCCGGCCGCACCGCAGGTCACGGCGACAAAGGCCTCGGTGCGCGAGGCAAGGTCGGCGCAGGCGCTTTCGGGGTCGAGCGCGTGGCCGCAGACGATGCGGGCCGCCGGCTCGGAGGCAACGATGTGCGAGGCCAGAGGCAACAGGCCCTCCAGCACTTCGACGGGCGCGGTATCGGCATCCAGGATCGCCGGACGGCCGATCGATCGGGCCGCGCTCAGGGCGAGGGCAGCGGCACCGGGCCAGCGGACATCGACCAGCACGGCATCGAAGGCGGAGAGGTCGGCGAGCGGCAGCGCTTCGGGATCGGCTTGCGCTTTTTTGTCGTAGAAGGGCACGATGACGCGCTCGCCATGCGCATCCACCAGGATCGCGGCCAGCGCCGATCGTGCGCCGGCGACGCGGCGGATGAGGCTGCAATCGATACCTTCGGCCTGAATGTCGGCGATCAGCTGGTCGCCGACCAGATCGTCGCCGGCGCTTGCCCATAGCGAGACCTCGGCGCCGAGGCGATGCACTGCGCAGGCGGCGCTCGTCGCCATGCCGGAGGCAATCTGGACAGCGTCGCTGGCGATGAACTTGCCTTGATGCATGGGCAGGGTCTCGACGCGAAGGATGGTGTCGAGGGTGAATGCACCGACGCTGAGCAGTCTGACCGGCTTCGCCATCGTTGCGTTACTCGAGCGGCTTGATCTTGCCGAGCGGGATGAAGCCCAGCGAGGCCTTGCCCTTGACGATCCTGAGCGGCAAGGACGGCTCCTTACCAAGCATGGCAATGCCGGCAAATCCCTGCTCGATTTCGCCCTTATGCTCCGGGATGGCGCCGCCGAGGATGGCCGCCACTGCCTTGGCGTCCTTGAGCTTGATCGTCAGGCTTGCGTCGACCAGGCCTTCCGCATCGATGGAGACGGGTCCGGACACGGTGATACGCGCCGTCCCGGACGACAGATCAAGCTTGGCGATGTCGATCGACTGGCCGCGCAGGCTCTTTGGCGGTGCTGCGATTAGCGCCACGCCGTTCTTCAGCGTCACCTCGCCGCTGCCGTCAAGCGCCGGCAGCGCGCGTCCGCCAATGGCATCCGCATTGATCTCCAGATCGCCGAAGCTGCCGATATAATTGATATCCTGGCCGATCGGCTGCAACTGGCCGGCGGCCTTGCCGGCGCTGAACAATTGCATGGGGTCTGTATCGTCCTGCGGGTCGGTCTGGCCGGAAAGCCCTTCGGCCCGCAGCGAAACGCTCCTCGGCAGCGGCCACGACACTTTGACATTCGCCTGCAACTGGTCCCAATCGATGAAAAGCGGCGGCATGCCGGGCGCCATCGTCCTCAGCGGCCCGCGCAAGTCGGCGACCGGCGACAACGGCCCGGTGATCCCGGCGACGGCATTGAAGCTTCCGGTGGAAGCGGCGACCTTCCGGACGTCGTCCTCATAGGCGATGTTGTCGCAGGAAACCGTGAAGCTCATCGGATAGCCGCTGACGGCAAGATTGGCGCAGCCGGCTGCGATACCCTTGCTGCCCAGCCGTGCCACGGCCCGGTCGGCCTCGGTCTTGAGCCTGTCGGCGAGATAGAACCAGCCGCCGCTGTAGAGCGCGAACAACACGACAAGGAATGCGGCAAGCCACAACAGCCGGCGGCGAAGTCTGGGCGGTCGCTGGTCACTTGACGTCATGCTACGGCTCTCGTTAACCCGACGAGCGGGCGTTTGCTCGCACGCAAACAAGCGGGGGACAGAAGACGCACCTGGCGATGCGGTGTCGTTCACTCGAATGCGATCAGGCTTGGCGATATGGGCGATTTTTGGGTTTTTGGCTATGGGTCGCTGATCTGGCGGCCCGGATTTGCCCATGTCGAGACGCGCCGCGCCCGGCTTTACGGCTACCGGCGCTCGCTTTGCGTCTATTCCTTCGTGCATCGCGGCACGCACGGGCGGCCAGGCCTGGTGCTCGGACTCGACCGTGGCGGCTCCTGCATCGGCCTCGCTTACCGTGTTCCCGGCAATTTGCGCGACGAGGTGCTCTCCTACCTGCGTGAGCGCGAGCTGGTGACCAGCGTCTATCTCGAACGTATGCTGGATATCCGGCTGAATGGCGGCGGTTCGGTCGAGGCGGTCGCCTACATCGTCGACCGGCAGCATGAGCAATATGCCGGCGGGCTCGACGCAGATCATGCGGCAAAAATCGTTCGTGGCGCCGTCGGCCAATCCGGCCGGAACGAGGACTATGTGCTCAGCACGCTCGAGCACCTCGAGGCGCTCGGCATCCGCGATCACTGGCTGGAGGAGGTGGGCCGTCTGGTCGCGCCTTCGTGAAGCGCTGGTCCGATCAAAAAGCAAAACCATGCCTTTGACCTCGGCAAGGCACGACCTAGCTTAACCGCAACCCGACGCCTCGGAATTTCCCGTACCCATCCCAGCATCACGGAGATCAATCTTGCAGAAACGTCGTCTCGGTCGCACCGACCTTTCCATCGCGCCGCTGGTCCTGGGCGGCAACGTCTTCGGCTGGACCGCCGACGAGAAGACCTCCTTCGATCTGCTCGATCGGTTCGTCGGGGCGGGCTTGAACGCCATCGACACGGCCGATGCCTATTCGCGCTGGGTTCCCGGCAACAAGGGCGGCGAATCGGAAACCATCATCGGCAACTGGATGAAAAGCCGCGGCAACCGCGACAAGGTCGTGGTCATCACCAAAGTCGGTTCCGACATGGGCCAGGGCAAGCGGGACCTCTCCGCCGCCTATATCGAAAAGGCGGTCGACGCATCCCTGAAGCGGCTGCAGGTCGATGTCATCGACCTCTATCTGTCGCACTGGCCGGATCCGGCCACGCCTTACGAGGAGACGCTCGGCGCCTATCAGCGGCTGCTCGAAAAGGGCAAGATCCGCTATCCGGGCTGCTCCAATCTCGATGCCGGCCAATTGCGCGCCGCGCTCGACGTCGCCAGCCTGCGCAGCCTGCCGCGCTACGAGGTGCTGCAGCCTGAATACAATTTGTACGATCGCTCGTCGCTCGACGGCCCGCTGCTCGATCTCTGCAAGGCGGAGGACATCGGCGTCATCACCTATTTCAGCCTCGCCAAGGGGTTCCTGAGCGGCAAATACCGCAGCAAGGCCGATCTCGGGCAAAGCGCACGCGGCGAGGACGTGGCCGGCTACCTCAACGAGCGCGGCATGCGCATTCTTTCCGCGCTCGATGCCCTGGCCGAGCGCCATTCGGCCAAGCAAGCGGAAGTGGCGCTGGCCTGGGTCATCGCGCGACCGGGCGTCACCGCGCCGATCGCCAGCGCCACGACTGCGGCCCAGATGGACAGTCTGATCCGCGCCGCTTCGCTCAAGCTTTCGGCGGACGATGTCGGAGCGCTCGACCGCGCCAGCGCCTGAGAAGCCGCGCACGATCGTCCAAGACTGCCGCGACTATTCCCTCGTAAGACCTGCCGTATCGCGGCAGGAGGGTTAGGCATGGCTGGTGGCGTTCTGGCTGAGGCGCAGCACTGGCAGCAATTATTGTCGCTGGTCCTGGCGGCGACCGTCGTCATGGGCAGCCCGGGACCCGCGACCATCAGCGTGACCGCGGTCGGCGCGGCTTTCGGCCTGCGGCCTTCGCTGGGTTACACGTCGGGCGTGGTGCTCGGCACCATCGCCGTGCTTCTGGTCGTGGCGGCCGGGATTTTCGGCGTGCTCACATCGGTGCCGGGGCTGGCGCCGGTGCTTGCGATCGCCTCGGCGGCCTACATCCTTTATCTCGCTTTCAGAATCGCGACCGCGCCGCCATTGGCCGAACGCGCAAGCACGGCGACGAAGCCCGATTTTCTCGGCGGCTTCATGCTCGCCGTCGCCAACCCGAAAGTCTATGTGGCGATCGCCGCCGTGTTCGCCGGCGCCGCGTCGCAGGCCGGCACGCTCGGCGCTTCGACCAGGCTGCTGGTGCTTGCCGCGATGATCGTGGCCATCCATGTGGTCTGGCTGCTCGCCGGAACGGCTTTCGCGCGCTTCCTGCGCCATCCGCTGGCGTCGCGGATCATCAATCTGATCTTTGCCGCAACGCTGGTACTGACCACTGTGTTGGCGGCGCTGCGATAGGGGATCAGGTCTTCGCGGTTACGCCGAGTTCCGCCAGCCGCCGCACCGCCGTCGGCGGCATGGGCGGCGGGTTCGGCGTCAGCGCTGCCTCGACGAGCATCTGGTCGCAGGCGGCCTCGGTCTCGCCGATCAGCCGCTGCATGAATTCCTCCTTGCTGAGGCCTGGCGGGATCGCCGGGAGGAAGCGGGCCTTGATGGTGCCCGGATAGCGCAGGAACTTGCGGCGCGGCCAGTAGAGGCCGGCGACATGCGCTACCGGAACGACAGGAACGCCGAGCTGTGTGTAGAGCTCGACAATGCCGTATTTGTAGGACGGCTCGGCGCCCGGCGGGCGGCGGGTGCCTTCGGGATAGATGATGAGCTGGCGCGGGTTGCGGTCCATCTCCTGCCTGGTCGCGGTGACGACTCCCTTAAGCGCTTTCGAGCGGCTGCCGCGATCGACCGGGATCATGCGCATCTTCATGATGTACCAGCCGAAGAAGGGGATCCAGGTCAGCTCGCGCTTGAGGATGTAGAGCGCGTCGTCGAGATAGGGGAAGAAAGCGATCGCGTCCCAGAAGGACTGATGCTTCGGCGCCAGGATAAAGGACCCTTCCGGCAGGTTCTCGACACCTGTGATTTCGCTCTTCGTGGCCGCGATCTTGTCGTAGAGCCACATCGAGGTGCGCGACCAGAATTTCGGCACGAACCAGGCGCGGTGGCGCGGCGACAGGAAATAAAAGGGCGTCCAGAAGATCATCTGGACGATCAGGCTGAGATAGAAGACGAAGTTGAACGCCAGCGAGCGGATGATGAGCATGCAAGGGGCCCGTGAGGAAGTGTGCGTTGGTTACACCAAGCGGATGCAAAAAGGAAACGGCGCAGTGGTCGGATGCCAACCCTACAATGACCGCGCCAACCGCTCCTTCAGGCGCGGCGCTGCGAAATCGAGGAAGGCGCGCAGCTTCACCGGCAGCCGGGCCTGGCCGGCATGAACGAGGTTCACGGGCCAGGGCGGCGGTTCGTACGGCTCCAGCACCACCCGCAGCGTTGCGGCGCGAAGCGCGGCATCGGCTTGGTAAGAGAGCACCTTCGTCAGGCCGAGCCCGGCAATTGCGGCATCGATCGCCGCCTCGGCGGTGTTGACCTGAAGGCGTGAGCGGACCGGGACCGTTGTTTCCAATTTGCCGGTTCCGAAACGCCAAGTCGCTGGTCCGGCAAGACCTTCGAAGGTGATGCAGTCGTGGCCGGCGAGCTCAGCCGGTTTCGCCGGCATGCCATGCCCGGCGAGATAGGCCGGGCTTGCACAGACGATGCGGCGGATCGAGCCGACGCGAATCGCGATCATGGCCGAATCCGGCAGTTCGCCGATGCGCACGGCCAGATCGATATGCTCCTCGACCAGTTGGGTGATCCGGTCCGACAAGGTCAGGCGGATATCCACTTGCGGATAGACAGCGAGAAAGTCGACGATCACCGGCAGCACATGCAGGCGGCCGAAGACGACCGGTGCAGTGATGACCAGCTCGCCGGTCGGGCTCGAATATTCGCCGGCCGCCGTGCGCTCGGCTTCGCTAACCTCATCGAGGATGCGACGGCAGGCGGCGAGATAGGACTGGCCGGCATCGGTCAGCGTCAGGCGGCGCGTCGAGCGGTTGAGCAGGCGCGTCTTCAAATGCTTTTCCAGTTCGGAGAGCTTGCGGCTGACGGTCGCCAGCGGCACGCCGGCGCGCCGCGCGGCGGCGGAAAGGCTGCCGGCCTCCACGGTGGCGACGAACAGCGACATGGCATCGAGGCGGTCCATTGTTCTCTCGAAATCTGGAAGGATGAGTTGCAGATATGGTCTCTACATCCGATTTCCGGAAGAGGCTAGTTGATGTGCGATCCTGTTCGAGGAGCGCCAGCATGAATGAATTCACCAGCGACGTCGCCTTCACACCGACCGTCAAGGCCATCCAGTCCCGCAAGGGGTCGCGCGATTCCTATGCGCGGGTCGAGCAGCGCGGCGGCTGGCGGGCGACGATCACGTCCGACCTCGCCGCCTTCATCGAGGCGCAGACCAGCGCGTTCCTGGCGACCGCCAACGCCGAAGGCCAGCCCTATATCCAGCATCGCGGCGGACCGGCCGGTTTCTTCAAGGTATTGGACGAGCAGACGATCGGCTTTGCCGATTTTTCCGGGAACAGGCAGTTCATCACCCAAGGCAACCTGGAGGACAACGACCGAGCCTTCCTGTTCCTGATCGATTACATGCTGCGGCAGCGCATCAAGATCTGGGGCAGGGCGCGCATCGTCGAAAATGATCCGGAATTGACGGCGAAGCTCATGCCGCCGGACTACAAGGCGCGGCCGGAACAGACGATCCTGTTCACGGTCTTAGCCTGGGATGCCAACTGCCCGCAGCACATTCCACAGCGCTTCGAAGCTGCGGATGTCGCCGCCGCCCTTGCCGAGCGCGACCGGCGCATCGCCGATCTGGAGCAGGAGATCGCGCGCCTGCGTGGCGGCGCGCGGACTGAGGCCTAGCTCTTCGTCCTAACCTCGTCATCCACCGGCGAAGCGGACGCGCAGACCCGAGGATACATTCCGTGACCTCGCGCGAAGGGTAAGGCGGCGCAGAACAGAGATCGTTCTGCACTGCGGTGACGCTTGTAGGTAACGGAATGGATCCTATGGTCTGCGCCGCGTCGCTTCGCTCCTTGCTTCGCCATAGAATGACGAAGGGAGGGCTGCCGAGGCCTCGGCAAGGGTGACGCCCTCGGGCGTCGCGCGAAGCGGCAGGTAGCCGCGCGCCAGCGACAGCACATATTTGCTGTATTCGGTGAGCAGCACGCGCAGCGCCTCCGGCTTGGTCAGCCAGCCGCCATTGCCGAGATTGGTGTTGACCACCGGATAGGGCTCCAGCCGGGCGCCATGCAGCAGGCGGCCCATTTCAAGCAGGCTGCGCGGCATGTGGTAATTGTTGGTGACAATGATGATGCTGCCATAGGCGTGGTTCTCCACCCATTTGGCGCTTTCCTCGGCGTTGCCGATGGTGTCGAGCGCGGCACGATCGATATCGACGCAGCAGGAGAAGAGCTGCTTGTCGCCGCCCATTGCCGCCTGCAGCTGGCGTTTGGTAGCCGACGGATGGACGCCGCTGATCAGCAACCGGTCGCCCTTGCCGGACGCCAACAGATCCATCGCCGCGTCGAGGCGCGACTGCCCGCCGGTGAGCACGACGATGGCATCGGCCCTGGCCGGGTCGAGCGGGGTCGTCATATGGCTGACCTTGTCGGCAAACCACCCGAAGCCGCCGGCAAAAACCACAAGGATGGCGAGAACGACGAATCCGCAGACGCGCAGGGCGAACCTCACACGACCGGGCCTGACGGGGGCAGCGGCGCGTGCAAGCGCCGCTGGCATCCGCCCAGCCGTCCCGGTCGAGTCCCGCAAGTCCATCATCCCCAGGTTAATCCTGAAAACATCCCATGGTTAACTCTGAAATGCGGCCTTTGATAGGTAAGACAGCGCACTTTGCGTTACGGCACCTGGCCGATCCGTGATCGTTTTCTTGTTTATATATAACGCTTTCCGCTGATTTTCGGCTACAGCTCATGGGTCAGCCCCCATCCGGTTGGCGAACGTCGATGTCGCTGAGATAGGTGACGACGGTCACATGCGAGGTCGCAGCGGTCAGAGCGCCGATCACCAGCACCATCAGGCCGACGCCGAAATAGCCGGCGGAGCCGATGGCGAAATTGCCGAACAGCGCGGTCGCCTGGTCGGCCTGCGGTGTCGCCATGTTGCGCGACGACCACCAGGAAAAGACGATGAAGACGACGATCGCCAACGCGCCGCCGGCTGCCGCGCCCTTCATGCCGGTGACCAGGAAATGCCAGCGGAATTCGCGCGCGATGAAGCGCGCCTCGGCGCCAACGAAATGCAGCACCTCGATGATATGGCCGTTGCCGGCCATGGCGCCGCGCGTGGCGAACACCACCGTCAGCACGGTTGCCGACAGCATCAGCACCAAAACGGCGATGCCGATCGTCACCGTCGTGTGCGCCATGGCGACCAGACGGTCGACCCAGGTGCGGTGATCGTCGAGTGCCGCGGTCGGTATTTTCGGCGCGATGGCGGCGCGCATGGCGGCGAAGTCCGGCGGGCTGGCCTCGTCGATGGTGACGATGATCAGGCGCGGCACCGGCAATTCGTCGATGTTGAGGCCGCTGCCGAGCCACGGTTCCAGAAGCCGCGCCGTCGCGTCGCGGTCGATGATCCTGGTGCCCGTCACGCCGGGAAACTCGCCGGCGATCTGCGAAGCCTGCGCAAGGGCCGCCTCCATGTCGAGACCGTCGGCCGGCTTGATCTGGATCGTCGCCTCGCGCGAGATCTGGTTTTCCCAGACCGAAGCGGTATCGCGGACCAGCGTCACGGCGCCGAAGGTGAGGCACGACAGGAAGGTCATGATGGCGATGACCAGCACCAGCGCTCGTCCGGCGATGTTCTGGGCCGGCACGATCGGCGCCATCTTGCGCTGGACACGCCGGACCGTCGCCGTCTCCTCGACGGTTTCGTGCTGGAAGTGATCGGCCGGAAGATCAGTCATAGACGTCCAACCTCCCGCCGGCCAGAATCATGCGACGCGCATCGACCTGCTCCATGAGGCCAAGGTCGTGGGTGGCGATCACGACGGCTGTGCCCAGCCGGTTGAGCTCGATGAAGAGCCGTAGAAGCCGGCGCGCCAGCGGCGGGTCGACATTGCCGGTCGGCTCGTCGGCGAGCAGGATCTCCGGCTGTTCGATCAGCGCGCGCGCAATGGCGGCGCGCTGCTTCTCGCCGCCGGAAAGCACCGGCGGCAGCACATGCATGCGGTCGCCGAGGCCGACCCATTTCAAGAGTTCGGTGACGTCGGTGCGGTAGCTCGCCTCCTCGCGGCCGCGCACGCGCAAGGGCAGCGCGACGTTCTCGTAGGTCGTCATGTGGTCGAGCAGGCGGAAATCCTGGAACACCACGCCGATACGGCGGCGCAGCAACGGCAGCTCGCCGCGCGAAATGCGCGAGCGGTCCTTGCCGAAGATGGTGATCAGGCCGCGCGTCGGCTTCAGCGACATGAACAAAAGGCGCAGCAAGGTCGTCTTGCCGGCGCCCGAAGGGCCGCTCAGGAACTGAAAGGAGCGCTCCGGAATGTGCAGGGAAATGTCGCGGAGGATCTCCGGACCCATGCCATAGCGGAGGCCGACATTTTCGAAGCGGATCACGTTCGGCGACCTGAAACTTTCGGCGGCGACGCGCCACGATCTACATTAAAAGACCATCGGCCGGCATGGTTAACCGGCGGTTAATTTTGCGACGTTCAGCTTGCATCAAAGCCATTCCGGTGGGGAAGCGTTAACCAATTCCGTTTACGCAAAAGAAACGAAGACTGCACTGGTGCCGCAATGGCTGACGAGAGAACCGCGCGCCCTGTTTCCGGCGAAATCATGACCGGCACGGCTACAAATGCCGCGCCGGAGCGGGTCGCGTTCGGTGCGGGCGACATCGTCGATGCCGATTATGTCGTGCTGCCGCGTTTTGCAGGTCACCCGGAACCGCCGTCGCCGTCGCCGCAGATCCCCTCGACGCCATCGATCCAAGGCATGGGCATGCTGCGCAAACCGGAGGCCGCGCCGTCACGGGCCTCGCGAGGCGGTCCGATGTTCTGGATCGCCGGCGTCGGCATAGCGCTCGCCTCCTTCTGGGTGTCGGGCGGTCATGCACTGGTTGGGCAAGGTACGTTCCGTATGGCCGCCGAGCCGGCCAGCGCGCTCACCATTTCCGGCGTGACATCGCGCATCGATGCGTCGGGCCTGAAGCCGGTGCTGTTCGTCGACGGCGAGGCGTCGAATGACGGGGCAGGGCCGGAAACGCTGCCGCCGCTCGAAATCCGCGTCACCGACAACAACAGCAACATCATCCGCTACAGGCTGGGGGCGTCCAACCGTTCCTTGAGGCCGGGCGAAAGATTTGGCTTTTCCAGTCGCCTCGATGTGCCTAAAGACGGCGTGAAGACCGTAGCGGTTATCTTCGCCGGCTAGGTGCGTCGATATTCAGGTGATGCCGGCTTTGGCTGGATTTCAACACACGCGACCTTCCGGCGTTGCAGTCGATTTTGAAGGACAAAACTATGCCAGTTGTACGCGGCAAGGACATCGAGGTCCTGTTTTCGGCGTCGGCGATCGCGCGCCGCAATCTCGAACTCGCCAAGGAGATCGCTGGGCGCGACTACCACGACCTCCTGGTGATCTCGATTCTCAAGGGCTCGTTCGTGTTCGCCGCCGATCTCATTCGCGCCATGCATGATGTCGGCCTGTCGCCGGAAGTCGAGTTCATCTTCATCTCGAGCTATGGCGCCGGCACCACAAGCGGCGAGGTCAGGGTGCTGCGCGACATCGACAACGAGGTTGCCGGCCGCGACGTGCTTTTGATCGACGACATACTGGAATCCGGCAAGACGCTTTCCTTCACCCGCGACCTGATGCTTTCGCGCGGCGCCAAAAGCTGCGCCATCGCCGTGCTGCTGGACAAACGCATGCGGCGCCAGACCTCGCTCAACGCCGACTATGTCGGCTTCGACTGCCCGGACTATTTCGTCGTCGGCTATGGAATGGATGTCGCCCATGCGTTCCGCGAACTGCCGTTTGTCGGGGTGGTGAAAGGCGATGCCTGAGGAGGCGCTGGCGTCCTTCCAAAAAACCGCCGATCGTTAGAATTTTCAGAAAACATCAACGTTTCGGCGGCATCTATCTCGGCATGGCAAAGCTTCTGATCGTCGAGGACGATGAGTCCGTCCGCACCCTCGCCGCCCGCGCGCTCGAGCGCGACGGCCATATGGTCACCATCGCCACCGACGGCGCGCAAGGGTTGGAACTGATCCAGCGTGCGGCGGGCGGCTACGATCTTGTGGTGTCCGACATCCGCATGCCGGAGATGGACGGCATCGAGATGGCGACCGCCGCAGCAAAGCAGTTCCCGGCGATGAAGATCATGCTGATGACCGGTTATGCCGACCAGCGCGAACGCGCCGAGGAATTGAACGGCATCATCCTCGATGTCGTGCAGAAGCCGTTCACGCTTGCCGAGATCCGCGCCCGCGTCGGCAAGGCATTAAGCTGCTTCGCTTGAGACCGCACCGGCCACCGGAGCGGCACTTCGCCTACGCCCGCCGCTGAGCGCTAGCAGGCCGGCACCGATGATCAGCGCCGCGCCCAGCACCGTCGTTTCACGCGGCACTTCGGCGAAGAACAGGAAGCCCCAAAGCGGCGACCACAGGATGCCGGTGTATTCGAACGTGGCGACGCGGTTGGCCGGCGCCATGCGGTAGGCCTGCGACAACAGGATCATGCCGGCGGACGCGACGAAACCGCAGGTGGCCATCTTCAGGAAATCGGGCATCGTCGGCCACACCCACGGCCGCACCAGGAATTCGACGCTCGGATGCGCCGCATGGGTGATGCTGGCGAGGTGAAAGACGATTGCTACGGCAATGGCGCCGCTGAGATAGGCGCCGTTCTGATAGAAGGCCATCACCGTCGACGATTCGGTGTCGCCGATGCGGCGCGCCATCAACTGCGAAAAGCCGTAGAGGAAAGCCGAGCCCAGCGACAGAAGTGCCGCCCAATCGAACACTCCCGCGCCTGGACGCACCATCACAAGGACGCCGACCAGGCCGATCAGCACCGTCGCCAGCGTTTTCCACGATACGCGCTCGCCAAGATAAGGGCCGGCCATCGCCATGATGAACAGCGGCGCCATGAAATACAGCGCCACCGCGTCGGCCAGCGGCAAGGCGGCGATCGCCAGATAGTAGACCGTGTAGGACGAGAACTGGATGAAGGCGCGCAGCGTCAGCATGCCGAAGCGCTTCGACAGCACCGCCTTCAGGCTGACGTCGGCCTGGACGAGCACGATCAGGATCGGCAGCGCGACGATAGCGCGGATCGCCATCACCTCCGTCACCGGATAACCGCCGGACACCGCCTTCACCAGCGGATCCTGCAGCGAAAAGACCAGCACGCCGAGGCAGAGGCTCAGAATGCCTAGCACCATCCGGTTCTGCATCAGTATCGGCCCCCCGCGAGCCGCATTCATTCCACGCAATTCCGGACGGAAAACCGCTGGGCACTTTTCCTGGAACTGCTCTCTAGACCAGGACGACGTTTCGTTGAATCGTCATCCTGATCTAACTCTTTGCTGGAGCATGATCTTTTCCGAAAACCGGTTCCCACTTTTCGGGATCATGCTTCTAAAAAGAACCCGCCACCATTTTCAGGCAGCGGGTACGAGTGAGGACTCTTCGATTGGTCCGCGGCTGATTTCGCAGCCGCATATCCAATGGGTGCGGCAACTATCCTTCGGCGTTTGACATGTTGCAAACGAATTGGAATGATGCCAGCAATCAAAATTTCTTATGGCGAGATCGATGAAGCCCGTGCTCGACAGCGACCTTCTGCGCACCTTCGTGGCGGTGGCCGAAACCGGCAATTTTACACGCGCGGCCGAGAAGGCCGGGCGCACGCAATCGGCCGTCTCGATGCAGATGAAGAAGCTGGAGGACATGGTCGGCGACGATCTGTTCGAGCGCGGCTCGCGCGGTGTGGCGCTGACGCGCCGCGGCAGCGAATTGATCTCGAACGCGCGCCGAATCGTCTCGCTGCTCGACGAGACGGCGGCTTCCCTGGTGGCGCCGCCGCTCGGCGGCCTGGTCCGCATCGGCATCCCGGCCGAATATGGCCGCTCGATCCTGTCGCGGGCGCTGGGTGAATTCGCCAAGCGCCATCCGCGCGTCGAGGTCACGGTGCGCTACGCGCATTCGGATTCGCAGGTGAGGGCGCTTGCGGCCAGCGAGCTCGATCTCGCCGTAGTGTTCGAATGGGAAGGCTCTTCCGGCGGCGAAGTGTTGATGCACGACCCTACGGTGTGGGTGACCTCGACGCTGCACCACATGCATGAGGAACGGCCGGTGCCGATCGCCCTTTACAGCCGCAACGGCTGGTGTCGCGACTTCGCCATCAAGTCGTTGCAGCAGCGCGGCCTCGACTATCGCGTCGCTTACACCAGCGACACCAATGGCGGCCTGACGCTTGCCGTCACCTCGGGCTTGGCGATCGCCCCGATCTCGCGCAGCAACATCCCGCCCGATTGCCGCGAGCTGACGGCCGCCGACGGTTTCGGCGACATCGATTCCTCCAATGTCGTGCTGCACCGCAATCCGCTGGCGACCGGCGAAGCGATCGACGGCATGGAGAACGCGATCCGCGAGGCTTTCATGCTGACCAGGCAGGCGAGTGCGATGGTCGGCGCTTAAGAGCAGCACCCATCTCGCGATGGCGGTTCCGCGAAGTCTATTTCAGCTCGAGCAGCCGTTCGAGATAGCTGCGCTCGATGTCGGGGCTCAGCGCGTTGCCGAGCCGCTTGCGGATCGCGTCGAGGATCTGGCGCGCGCGCTGGACGTCGATCTCGTCGGGCACCTTGACCGAAGTGCCGTCGTCGGGGCCGTTGGTGGCGCGCGGCCGTCCCAGCGGATCGCGGTCGGCGTCCTGCTGGCGGCCGCCCTGCTCGCTGCCGCCCTGGTCGCCCTGCATGGCCTGCATCTGCTTCATCATGTCCTTGGCGCCACGGCGCAGCGCCTCCAGCGCGCGGCCCTGATGGCCAACCGCCTGGTCGCCATCGCCTTGGCCTAGCGATTGTTCGGCATTGCCCATCGATTTGCCGGCCTCGCCGAAGCCCTCGTTGGGCTCCATGCCAAGGCCCTCCAGGCCTTTCTTCAACTGGTCGAGCTCGCTCTGCAGCTGCCCCTGGCCTTCCTGCAGCTGCTTCAGCGCATCGGCCAGATCCTTCGGCGACATTTTCGGCCGTCCCAGCGGATCGCGATCCTGGCCGGGGCCTGGCCGCTGCTCGTCCTGACCCTGCTGCTGCTCGCCATCCTCGCCGAACTGTTGTTCGCCATTGTCGCGTGAGCCACGCTGCATCTGGTCCAGCCGGAAGGTGTCGTTCATCATTTCCTGCTGGCGGCGCATGATATCGCCGAGCTTGTCCATCTGCTGGCGCAGCTCGCTGTCCTGCTCGCCGCCCTGCTGCTGGCGGCCGGCCTGCAGGTTGTTCATCATGTCCTGCAGCTCGGAGAGAAGCTGCTGGGCCTTGTCGCGATCACCCGATTTGGCCAGATTCTCGATCTGGTCCATCATGCGATCGATATCGCTTTGGCGCAGCTCGCGGCCGTTCTGCTGCATCTGCGGCGCGTTCTGGTTCTGCTGCGCGCGCTGGGCGAATTCCTGCAGGAACTGGTTCATCGCCTCGCGCAGTTCCTTCATCGCCTTTTCGATCTCCTGATCGCTGGCGCCGTTCTTGATGGCGTCCTGCAACGCCTGCTGCGCCTGGCGCAGCCGCCGCTCTGCGGCCGACAGATTGCCATCCTCGATGCCGAGCGCGATCTCCCAGAGATAGGACACGACGTTGCGCAACTGGTCGTCGCTCTCGGAGGGCTTCAGCCGGCTCCTGGCGCTCATGATGGCGAGATAGTTCGACATGTTGTCGAACGTGTCCTCAGGCCGCAGCGTGATCGCATCCATCAGGTCGAGAACGCGCGGCTTGGCATTGGTGTCGAGCGCCAGCAGCCGGCGTTGTTCGATCACCGCGCGGGCCAGCGGGTTGGCAAAGGGCCGCTCCGGCATCGCAAGCGTCTTGGTGTCGGTGGTCGCGGTGTGGCCTGCGTCGTCCGTAGCCGTGAGCGTCAGCTTGATGTTGCTGCCGGCCCAGACATGCTCGGTCAGGTCCTTGGTCGTCTTGGCCGCGTTGGCCTTGCCGCGGCGGCGCGGCAGGGTCAGCGGCATGTCGGGTGGGCCGTAAAGCGGATGCGCATTGGCCGCCGGCGGATCCGACAGCTCAAAAACGGCCTTGGCGGAAGCGGCGCCGTAGTCGTCGGCGATCTCGTAATTGAGCTCCATGGCGCCGTTGACGGCGCGCTTAGGCTCGCCGACAAAGCGGATCGTCGGCGGCTTGTCGGGAATGACGGCGAAGGCCCAGTGGCCGAGATCGCTTTCAGCGGATTTCAGCGTCAGCGTGCCGTTCGTGTTCAGCTTGCCGGAGAACTGGCGCACCTTGGGCGCGGTCTGGCCGGCGGCGGGCACGGGTCCCTTGGGCGCCGCGGGCTCGATGGCGCGGGCATTGCCGCCGGCATCGGCGTAGCTCAGCGTTTCCTCGCCTGAACCGCCGGTGACGCGCAGCGAAATATCGCTGCCTTGCGGCACGGAAAAGGTCTGGACCGCCTGGTTGGCATCGGCGGTCAGGAACAGCGGCGCCTTGCCGGTATAGGCGGGTGGCGTCACCCAGGCGTCGATGCGCGGCGGCACGGCATCGCGCGTGGCGCGGGCGACAAACCCGTCGCCGACCCTGCCGCCAAAAGGTCCGAAGGAGAAGGCCAGGGCGGTGACGAACAGCAGCCCCGCCACGGCGCGCAGGCCCCAGCGGTCATAGTCCGGCACGCCGGTGCGCGGCCCGTCGGCGCCGAGGCTCGAAAGCCGCGCGGCCATTCGCTTCTGGTGCTCGCGCCACAGGGCTTGCGAGAAAATACTCTCGGCGCCGCTCGGCCGGTCGGTCTGCACCTGCACCGGGCTGTGCAGTAATTCGTTCGCCGCCTCGATGCGCCTGTCGACCTCGGCGGCCGACGGCATGCGGAAGAAACGAAGCGGATAGAGCGCCGTGATCGCCACCAGCGCGAAGAGGATCAGAAGGCCGATGCGCGCCGTGTCCGGCAGGCGCGGGAACAGGCCGAACCATGAAAAGCTGAGGAACAGGCTGATGACGACGAGCAATGGCAGCACAAGCGGCCAGGCGCGCTCGAAGAGCATCGAGACGCGCGTCGCCACCCGGCTGAGCGCCAAGCGCCCGGCCAAGCCGCGTTCGCCGCTGGAAATGGGTCGTTGCGTCATCGGCCCTTCCTGCCTGGGCACAATAGCCCGGACGTCATCGCTAGAAGGATAGCAACAAACACGGCAAAGGCGAGGCGGGTTCCAAAAACGTGAAGTGGTTTGGCCGGGTTATGGTCAGAAATTGGCGGGATTCGTGTTGGAACCGCAGACGAGGACCGCCACGCGCTCGCCGTCCGAGGGCACATAGCGTCCGGAAAGCATGGCGGCGAAGGCCGCGGCGCCACCCGGCTCGGCGATGATTCGCACGCGATCCCACAGCGCCTTCTGCGCTGCGACGATGTCGTCGTCGCTGACCAGGATCGAGCGCTCGACGAAGGCCTCGGCGATCGGGAACATCATCTCGCCGACACGCTTGGGCGCCAGCGAATCGGCAGCAATGCCTTCGGCGGGGGCATCGACCGGCCGACCGGCCTCCAAAGCGCGGTAAAGCGTAGGAGCGCCTTCCGGCTCGATGGCGATGATGCGGATGCGCCCCGAGAACCAGGCGGCGATGCCGCCGATCAGGCCGCCGCCGCCGACGGCGACCAGAAGCGTGTCGATTTCGGGCAAGTCCGCCTCGATTTCGAGGCCGAGCGTGCCCTGGCCGAGCAGCGTTTCTTCCTGGTTGAAAGCATGGACCTGCAGGGCGCCGGTCCTGGCCGCAAAGACTTCGCTGGCGGCCAGCGCTTCGGCGTAGCGTGCGCCGCCGACCACCAGCTCCGCGCCGTAGCCGCGAATGCGCGCGAGCTTCGCCGGCGGGCTGACCTCGGGCACGAAGATGGTGGCTTTGTGCCCGAGCTTCATGGCGGCGTAAGCGACGGCGGCGCCGTGATTGCCGCCGGACGCAGCGACCACGCCGGCCTCGGGCACCTGGCGTTCGAGCAGGTTGGTGAAGGCGCCGCGCGCCTTGAAGGAGCCGGAATGCTGCAGGCATTCGAGCTTGAGATCGACCGCGAAGGCGGAACGGCCAAAGTCCGCCATGTCGACGCGCATGACCGGTGTGTGGCGCACATACGGCCGGATGCGCGGTTCGACAGCCGCGATGCGCTCGCGCGTGATCGTTCTGGTGTTCAGCATGGCCTGCTCCTCGGGATTGACTTCAATTAGTAACTTAGCAAAATGGCTAAATGCAAGAGGTCGACATCTTCAAGGCGATCGCCAATGAGCGCAGGCTGCAGATCCTCGATTGGCTCAAGGATCCGCGCGCGCATTTTCCGCGCCAGGCCGATGGCGACCTGGTCGAGGACGGTGTCTGCGCGCTGCTGATCGCCGAAAAGCTCGGCATCACCCAGGCGACGCTCAGCGAGCATATGCGGGTGCTGACCCAGGCTGGCCTGCTCAGCGCCAAGCGCACCAAGCAATGGATCTTCTATCGCCGCGACGAAGGGCGGATCGCCGAAGCCAAGGCGCTGATCCAAGAGAAGATATAGGGCCGCATCGAGCGGAGAAGGCTATTTCAGCCAGTCCGGGATCGAATCCAACCCCAGCAGTTCCTCATAGGTCTGACGCGGCCGCACGACATGGAAGCGGTCGCCGTCGACCAGAACCTCCGGCACCAAAAGCCTGGTGTTGTAGGTTCCGGCCTGCACCGCGCCATAGGCGCCGGCGGTGGAAACGGCGATCAGGTCGCCGGCCTTCAGCCTCGGCAAGTCGCGGTCGAGGCCGATGAAGTCGCCCGTCTCGCAGACCGGGCCTACGACGTCGACCTTCATGCGCGGCGTGGAGGCCGGCTGCTGCACCACCGGCCTGATATCGTGAAAGGCGTCATAGAGCGTCGGCCGGATCAGGTCGTTCATGGCGGCGTCGACGACGAGGAAGTTCTTGGCGTCGCCTTCCTTCACATAGATGACCTGCGACACCAGGATGCCGGCATTGCCGACGATCAGGCGGCCGGGCTCGAACATCACCTTGAGACCAAGCTTCGTGACGTGCTTCCTGACGATCTCGGCATAGGCGTCGGGCAGCGGCGGCGGATTGTTGTCGACGCGGTAAGGAATGCCGAGGCCGCCGCCGAGATCGATATGTTCGATTGAATGTCCGTCGGCGCGCAGCGCTCCGACCAGTTCGACGAGCAGCGCGAAGGCATCGTCGAACGGCTGCAATTCGGTGATCTGGCTGCCGATATGGGTGTCGATGCCCGTCACCCTGATGCCTGGCAGTTGCGCGGCACGGGCATAGACCTGCCGTGCCCGCTGCCATGGAATGCCGAACTTGTTCTCGGCCTTGCCGGTCGAGATCTTCTTATGCGTTCTGGCATCGACATCCGGATTGATGCGCAGCGAGATGGACGCCATCTTGGAGAGCGCCACGGCGCGCGCCGATAGCAATTCCAGCTCCGGCTCGGATTCGACGTTGAAGCAGAGAATGCCGGCGGAAAGGGCGAAATCCATCTCGCGCGCGGTCTTGCCGACGCCGGAAAACAGGATCCTGTCGGCCGGGATGCCGGCGGCCAGGGCGCGGCGCAACTCGCCTTCCGAGACGACGTCGGCGCCGGCTCCCTGCTTGGCCAGCGTCCTCAGAACGGCCTGGTTGGAGTTCGCCTTCATGGCGTAGCAGACCAGCGCGTCGAGGCCGGAGAAAGCCTCCTTGAAGACGCGGAAATGCCTGGTCAGCGTCGCCGTCGAATAGCAGTAGAACGGCGTGCCGACCTCGGCTGCGATATCGGGGATAGCGACGTCCTCGGCATGGAGCACACCGTCGCGGTAATCGAAATGGTTCACGAGGATCGGTTCCGGAAAGTTAGAGCACGATGAGATCGAGTGATCTCGTCGGCTTTAAATTAGAGCAAGGGGTCGAGGATGAACTTCCTGTCCTTGACCGGTTTCTCCGGCTCGGGCGGCACCGGCTGCTTGGCGCGTTCGGCATCCTTGCGCGCCTGCTCCGCCGCCTCATAGGGCGTGTCGAGCCCGGTCTTCCTGCCGCAGGCCGTGACAGTGACAACCGCCGCCAACAGCGCGAGCGTCACCAAAATCCTGCCACGGGTCATCGATCCATCCGTTCGAAACTGTTTCTTGTGCTGCGCTTTTAGCCGAGTTTTCAGCGCATTGCATCCCGGCAATTGTGTTGATGCATGTCGTTTTCCCAGAACCGCCGCACACTTCTGGGCGACATGCATTAAGCCTTGGCGAGCCGCTTTTTCCAGTAGCGGATCTGCTTTCGCACTTCCGACGGCGCGGTGCCGCCGAAGCTTGTGCGGCTCTTCACTGAATTCTGCACGGCAAGCACCGCGAAGATATCATCGGTGATGCCGGGATGGATCGAATGCAGATCCTCCAGCGAGAGCTTCTCCAGCCCGACCTTCTTCTCCTCGGCGAGCGCCACGGCGCGGCCGGTGACATGATGGGCTTCGCGGAAGGGCAGGCCGAGATTGCGCACCAGCCAGTCGGCAAGGTCGGTCGCAGTCGCATGACCGGCGCCGGCCGCCTTCTTCATGGCGGCGGCGTTGACGGTCATGTCGCGCACCATTCCAGCGGTTGCGGCCAGCATCAGGTCAAGCGTCTCGGCGGCGTCGAAGACCGCTTCCTTGTCCTCCTGCATGTCCTTGCCATAGGTCAACGGCATGCCCTTCATCACGGTCAGAAGCCCGACGAGATGGCCGTATACGCGGCCGGTCTTGCCGCGCACCAGCTCGGCGGCGTCCGGGTTTTTCTTCTGCGGCATGATCGAGGATCCGGTGGAGAATGAATCCGACAGGCGGATGAAGCCGAATTGCGGCGTCGACCAGATGATGATCTCCTCGGCGAGCCTGGACAGGTGCGTCGCGCAGATCGCGGCAAGGCTGAGGAATTCGATCGCAAAGTCGCGGTCCGAAACGCTGTCGAGGGAATTGCGCGTCGGCTCGCGGAAACCGAGCGCCTTCGCCGTCATGTGACGGTCGATGCCGAAGCTGGTGCCGGCAAGGGCCGCCGCTCCCAGCGGGCTTTCATCCATGCGCTCGATGGCGTCGTGGACACGCGAAAGGTCGCGGCCGAACATCTCGACATAGGCCATGCAATGGTGGCCGAAGGTCACCGGCTGCGCGGCCTGCATATGGGTGAAGCCGGGCATGACGGTCGCCGCGTGCTCCTCGGCGCGTTCGAGGAACGCGGCGATCAGGTCCTTCAATGCCCGGGCGATGCGCTGGCATTCTTGCTTGACCCAGAGCCTCAGGTCGACCGCCACCTGGTCGTTGCGCGAGCGAGCGGTATGCAGGCGTCCCGCCACCGGGCCGATCAGGTCGGCAAGGCGGGCCTCGACGTTCATGTGGATGTCTTCCAGCTTGGTCGAGAATTCGAACTTGCCGGCCTCGATCTCTTTCAGAATCGTGTTCAGCCCGTGAGCGATTTTTTCTTGATCGGCTGCTGAAATAATGCCCGTTTCAGCCAACATCTCGCTATGGGCGATCGATCCGCTTATGTCCTGCGCATAGAGTTTGCGGTCGAAGCCGATCGACGCGTTGATCGCTTCCATGATCGCGGCCGGACCCGAGGCAAAACGTCCGCCCCACATCTGGTTGCTGGCCTTCTTGTCGCTCATCGCTATAACCCGTGCTCCGGAGCAGTTTTGAAAATGGCAGACGGCAGTAGATTTTTGTTCCCGGCTACGCGCCTCATCCTCGCCGCCCTGGTGGCGGGCGTGCTGGCCGGCGCGGTCGCGGTATATGTCAGCGAGAGCGGTTCTGGCAACAATGCTCCGGAGAAGGTCGCCGCGGTCGCCAGTAAGGATGACGCCGCCTGCGCGGCCAAGGCCGCACGCGCCAAGCAGGTCGCCGCGAAAGCCGTCGGCCAGGTCGCGGCGCTGCAACCGGCGGATCCGCCGCAATCGTTGAGAAGCCTGGCCTTCAACGGCCCCGACGGCAAGCCGATGACGCTTGCCGATCATGCCGGCAAGACGGTGCTGCTCAATCTCTGGGCAACATGGTGCGCGCCGTGCCGCGCCGAGATGCCGGCGCTCGATGCGCTGCAGAAGGAGAAGGGCAGCAATGCCTTCGAGGTCGTGGCGGTCAATGTGGACACCGGCGACGATACGAAGCCGAAGAAGTTCCTCAAGGACATCGGCGTCGAGACGCTCGGCTACTACCGGGATCCGACGATCGCCCTGTTCAACGAGGCCAAGACCCGCGGGCTGGCGCTTGGACTCCCGGTCACCATGCTGATCGACGCGGATGGCTGCCTGATCGCGCATATGAACGGCCCGGCCGAATGGTCGAGCCCCGACGCCAAGCGGCTGGTGGAAGCGGCGCTCGAACCCTGATCGTGTAGTCTTTTGTATTGACGCAATTCCGGACGGAAAACCGCTACGCACTTTTCCTGGAATCGCTTAGACCGAGCGCGCGGCCGCGGCGGGCTCGAGCATCAGGATGCTGCCGCCGCCCCTGACGCCGCCGGCCTTGATGCCGTCACTGGCTTCCGGAACCCCCGTCAGCTCGCCGAACGCCTCGATCGGGCCAGGCCTGCCCAGAAAATATCCCTGGCCGATGTCGCAATCCTCGGCATCGAGAAAGCGAAGCTCGTCCAGCGTTTCGACGCCTTCGGCCAGGACCGGCAGGCCGAGGCCGCGCCCAAGGCCGAGCACGGCGCGCACGATGGTCGCGACCTGATCGTTGCGGTCGACCGATTTGATGAAGGACCCGTCGATCTTGATCTTGTCGAAAGGGAAGGCGCGCAGGTTGGACAAGGACGAATAGCCGGTGCCGAAATCGTCCATCGCCACGCGCACGCCTAGCGCCTTGATCTGGCGCAAGGTGGCCAGCGCCCGCGGCATGTCCTTGACCAGCGCCGTCTCGGTGATCTCGAGCTCGAGCCTGCCGGCCGCCAGGCCCGAACGAAGCAGCACCTCATGCACCTTGCGGCTGAAATCGGGACTGTGGAGCTGCACAGCCGAGACGTTGACGGCGACGGTCAGCGGGTTCTTCCAGCTCGCGGCCTCCTTGCAGGCCGTCGCCAGCACCCATTCGCCGATCTGGGCGATCGAGCCGCTGTCCTCGGCCACCGGGATGAATACCGAAGGCGGGATGTCGCCGCGTTGCGGATGCTGCCAGCGGATCAAGGCCTCGAAGCCGACCATCCTGCCGCTGCTGATTTCCTTCTGCGGCTGGTAGACGAGCCGGAACTCGCCGCGCGCCACCGCCTGGCGCAGGTCCTGCTCCATGATGCGCCGGTCGCGCGCCTCGGCGCCCATCGAGGCCTCGAAATAGCGGAAGCTGTCCTTGCCTTCGGCCTTGGCGCGATAGAGCGCGGTGTCGGCATGGCTGACCAGCGCAGCCGGCTCGTCGGCATCGAGCGGGCAAAGCGCGATACCGATGCTGGCCGATACCATGCCGCCGGGCGATAGCCGGTTTTCCTGGCGGAGCGCCGAAAGCAATGCTTCGGCGATGCGGCCTGCCGCCTGCGGATCGGGAAGGTTGGGAGCGATGATGGCGAATTCGTCGCCGCCGAGCCGGGCCAGCATCTGGCCGTGACGCAGCAGGCCGGAGGCGCAGTGCGCCACCTTCTGCAACACGGCATCGCCGGCGGCGTGGCCGTAGATGTCGTTCACTTCCTTGAAGCGGTCGAGATCGAGAAGCATGAGCGCCAGCTGGCCGCCCTTGCCGGCATCTTTGCCGCCTGGAGCGGCCGCGGCGATCTCGGCTTCCAACCGGCCGGTGAAGCTGCGGCGGTTGGCAAGCCCGGTGAGCGGGTCGTAATGCGCGAGGCGCATGATCTCCTGCTCGGCCGTCCTGCGCTCGCGGATGTCGCGGACGGCGACGACCAGATGCGGCTTGCCGCAATAGTCGATGCTTCTGGCGATCAGCTCCACCGGAATCGGGCTGTCGTCGCCCTGGCCGCGGAGGCCGGCTTCCTGCGCCTGTCCGTTGCCGACGGCGACGGCCGAAGCAATCCGCTCTCCGAACAGGTCGCCCAGCGTCATGGTGTTCAGCACAGCGGCGGCGATGCCGCTCAGGGCCGCGATGCTGTCATTGGCGCTGACGATGCGGTTGCCGTCGCAGACGATGAGGCCTTCGACGGCGGCATTGGCGAGGCCGTGCATGCGTTCCGCTTCGATCCGGTGACGGCGAAAGCGCAGATCGATCCACAGCGCCGCGGCCGCCAGCACCAGGATGACCAGGCTCGCCGCTGCTGCGGCGAAGGCCTGCGACATCGGCGCGATCGTGAATTTCGAGACCTCGATCGAGGAATCCGGATAGATCGAGACGGCGGCCATGGCGATGAAATGCAGCGTGCAGATCGCCAGCGTCAACAGGATAGCGCCGGCGACCGTCGCCAGAGTCGACGGCCGGCGAAGCACGACAAGCAGGGAAAGCGCGGCAAGAATTACGCCCGAGGCCAGCGAGGCGGCGACCAGCAGCTGGTTCCAGACGATCCGGCCTTCGACCTCGAAGGCCGCCATGCCGGTATAATGCATCGCCGCGATGCCGATGCCGAGCACGGCGCCGCCAACGAGGTAGTGGTCGATGCCGCCGCGCACAGTCGCGATCCACATGCCGGCCGCGGTCAGAATGACCGACATCGCCAGCGAAGCCACCGAAAGCTCGGCGTTGTAGGCGTTGGGTATTCCCGGCGTGAAGGCGATCATGGCGATGAAGTGCGTCGCCCAGATGCCGAAACCGGTCGATGCCGCAGCAATCAGCAGCCACGCGTGACGGTTTCGACTGGTCGATTGGTTGACATGACGAAGCAGGTTGACGGCGGAAAAACATGAGATTCCGCAAATGAGCGCGGCCAGTGCGACCAGTCTCAGATCGTGTTCATTCACGATACAATTATAGACGGTCAGCATCTTGCTTCACCTGATCTACCCGCATCAATCAAGGCAAAGGGATTGATTAGGGCCTGACGACTGAAGAATCGATTATGCCGCCCGCAACCGTTGCGTGCTTTCCAGGTTGTATTGCCAGGAAGTCATGTGCCGGATCGATTTGGTTGGATCGATTGGCCCGGGTCGATTGGAATTGTGTCGATCCGGGAGGCCGTCACTTCACCCGCACCGTAACCAACAGCGCCTCGTGGTCGGCACTCGGGCTGCCGTCAGGCAAGACCGCCGGCAGCGTCGCCGGCGCGCTTGCCGCAAGGCCGCGCGTGAAGAACCAGTCGATATGGCCTGCGGGCGCGGCGTCGCCGGCTGCCCGCCGCTGCGTCGGCTTGTCGAACGCGTTGGCGTCGCGCCAGTCGTAACCGCGTTCAGCCATGATCGCGAAGAGGGGCTCGTGACGGTCGGGGCGCATCAGCCGGTCCGGCTCCGCGGCAATGCGCTTTAGCCACGCCGCAGGGTCGTCATTGCGTTCCGGATAGGTGGCGGTCAGCGTGTTGAAGTCGCCGCCGATCAGGACCGGCGTGTCCGCGTCATATCTGTCGATGGCGTCGAGCAGGTGGCGTGTCTGGTCGGCACGGCCGGCGGGCGTGGTGCGGTTCTCGAGATGCGCCGAAACGACGGTCACCCTGCGGTCGCCGACCATCACCTGGCCGCCGAGCGCCATGCGGCCGCCGATGCGCGGCTGGCCGTGCTCCGGCAGGAACCACGCGCCGGCCGCATCGAGGCGAACAAGAAAAGGCCGCAGCAGCGGAACGGCGCTGGTTACGGCATTGCCATGGAAGCCCTCGATGTTCTCGGCGCCGCCATTTGCCGCCTGCTCCGTTTCGTTGCCGGTGCCGAGCTCCAGGAATTCGACGCCGTAGGCGAAGGAGTGGCTTAGACGATCGGCAAGCCGACTCAACAGATGGCCGTTGCCGGAGCGCGCCATGCCCTTGTCGACCTCGGACAGCAAGACGACGTCCGGCGCCTGGCCGGCGATCGTTTCGGCGATGGCATCGACATGACGGAGCCGCTCGACGTTCCAGGCCATGACGGTCAAGCTCTCGCCGGCGCTTTGGCGCGACGCCTGGCCGCCGATCTCGATCTCGCCGAGAGCGGGAATGGCGGCCGCGTGGCGCAGATGGGTGGCGCTGTCGCGCGGGCCGTCCCGCATCGCGTTGCGTACTGCGACAGGCACGTGCGTGAGCTGCGGGACCAGCATGTCTCTTCTCATCCGGTTAGCCGGTTAATCACGGAAGATCTTTTCGCCGCGTCGGAGCGCCCTAGCTTCCTAGAGCGCCGGTGTGACGTTTTCATGCCAGCGGACCGCTGCAGGGGGAGGAGAGACTGGCTGTCCACAGGGGCTGCTTACCGGTCCAGGGGCCACAACAGAACTGTCACATACCTTCTCTATGAGAGCGGGCAAGGACTTGCGCAAAACCCTTGTCACACTACCACTCAAGAGGGAAAAACCATGACGATCATCAAGCGGGGCTTTGCTGCCCTTGCCGCCGGCGCGCTCAGCACCGCGCTTGCGGTTCCTGCTTTTGCAGAGCCGGTTAAATTCGATTTCTGGTTCGGTCTTTCGGGCGATCTCGCCCGCGTCGTCGATACGCTGTGCAAGAACTTCAACGATTCCCAGAAGGACTACGAGGTCGTCTGCACCAGCCAGGGCAATTACGACGCCACGCTGCAGAACACGATCGCTGCCTTCCGCGCCGGCAAGCAGCCCACCGTTGTCCAGGTCTATGACGTCGGCACCGCCACCATGATGCTGTCGGGCGCCTACAAGCCCGCCGACAAGCTGATGGAGGAGAACGGCTACAAGATCGACTACAGCGACTATTTCCCTGGCATCGCCCGCTATTACGCGACCTCGAAGGGCGAGATGCTGTCCTTCCCGTTCAACTCATCCACGCCGCTGATGTACTGGAACAAGGACGCCTTCGCCAAGATCGGCAAGACCGAGGCGCCGAAGACCTGGGAAGATGTCGGCGCCGACCTCAAGGCGCTGAAGGACGCCGGCTATGAATGTCCGATGGCGATCAACATCTCGGCCAATGAAAGCTGGCAGCTGATGGAGCAGTTCTCGGCGCTGCATAACCAGCCTATCGCCACCAAGAACAACGGCTATGACGGGCTCGATGCTCGCCTCGAAGTCAACAAGACCAAGTTCGTCCAATACGTCACCGACTTGAAGAAGTGGTATGACGCCGGCCTGGTCAAGATCAAGTCGAAGGACCTCGGCCAGGATATGGTTCAGGCTTTCGCCACAGGCACCTGCCAGGTCATCCTGACCTCGGTCGGCGACCACGGCACGGTCGGCCGCACCCAGAAGGAAGGCATGAGCTGGGACGTTGCCGAGCTGCCGGTCTATGCCGGCACCGAGCGCAAGAATTCGCTGGTCGGCGGCGCATCGCTATGGATACTCTCCGGCAAGTCGGACGCCGAATACAAGGGCGCGGCCGCGTTCCTCAACTTCATCCACGACCCCAAGACCGCTTTGTTCTGGTCGACCAACACCGGCTACATTCCGGTGACCAAGTCTGGCTTCGAGTTCATGAAATCCCAGGGCTTCTACGACAAGGCGCCCTACAAGGGCCGTGAAGTGGCGATCGAGAGCCTGACCGCGTCGGAACCGACCGAGATCACCCGCGGCGTTCGCCTCGGCAACTTCACCCAGATCCGCGCCGAGTTCGGCACGCAGATGCAGGCGATCTTCGCCAACAAGGTCAGCGTGCAGGAAGGCCTCGACGCGCTGGTCAAGAACGGCGACGCGATCCTCGCGCGCTTCCAACAGACCTATCCGGGTAAGACCCTGCCCTGATCCCGGATACTGGAACGGCCGCCCGCCGAGAATCGACGGGCGGCCATTTCACATCTAGGGTACCCCCGGAAATCGGGCTGACGGTTCAACGGCATCGGCGGATCGATGGAAAAACGCGTCACTTTCGGCAGATGGACGATCGGCATCCTGTTCGCGGTGCCTCAACTGATCCTGATCTTCACCTTTTTCTACTGGCCGGCCGGCCAGGCGGTTTACTGGTCGCTCACGCTGCAGCAGCCCTGGGGCGGCGGCAACATCTGGGTCGGCCTCGACAATTTCCGCTCGATCCTGTCCAACACCGACTACTGGAACTCGATCAGCGCCAGCCTTGTCTTCGCCGGCATCAGCACCGGCCTGGCGATGTTCATCGCGCTTGTGCTCGCTGCCTTGACCGACCGGCAGCTTGCCGGCTCATGGCTGTATCGCGTGGTGCTGATCTGGCCCTATGGCATCGCCGCGCCCGCGCTGGCGCTGGCATTCCGCTTCATCCTGGCGCCGGAAGCCGGCTTCATGGCTGTCGTCAACCAGGTCTGGCCGGGCGTCTGGGATCCCGGCCTCGACGGCTCCGATGCCATGGCCTCGATCATCGTCGCTTTCTCGTGGAAATATGTCGGCTACAATTTCATCTTCTTCCTCGCCGCGTTCCAGGCCATCCCGCGCTCGCTGATCGAAGCGGCAGCGATGGACGGCTCCGGCGTCATCAGGCGTTTCTGGGACATCCAATTCCCGCTGATCACGCCGACGATCTTCTTCCTGCTGGTCATCAACATCACCGAGAGTTTTCAGGACTCCTTCGGCATCGTCGATATCATGACCGCCGGCGGGCCGGCCAATGCCACCAATCTGATGGTCTACAAGATCTATTCCGACGGCTTCAAAGGCCTGGATTACTCGGGAGCCGCCGCGCAGAGCATCATCCTGATGCTGCTCATCATCGCCCTTACCATCGTCCAGTTCCGCTTCATCGAGCGGCGCGTGCATTATCGTTGAGGCGGGCCATGGTCGAGCGCACACCGATCCTCAACTTTCTCACGCATCTCATCCTGTTCGTCGGCTTTGTGTTCTGCGTGGCGCCGTTCGCCATCGTGGCGATCGCCGCCTCGCACAATCTGAAGGACGTCAACGACGTGCCGATGTCGCTGCTGCCGGGCAGCGATTTCTGGGTCAACATCAAGACCGCCTGGACGACGGCCGATCTCGGTCCGAAGCTGCTCAACTCCTTCATCATGGCGTTTGGCGTCGCCGCCGGCAAAGTGATCATCTCGGCGCTGACCGCCTTCTCGATCGTCTATTTCCGCTATCCCGGCCGCATACTGATCTTCTGGCTGATCTTCATCACGCTGATGCTGCCGCTCGAAGTGCGCATCGTGCCGACCTACGCGGTGGTCGCCAACGTTCTCGAGCCCTATCAGGCGATCATGGACCTGACCGGCCTCTCCTGGCTGATCGAAAAGCTGTCGGGCGTGCAGGTGTCGCTCAGCCTGGGGCTGCTCAATTCCTATAGCGGCCTGATCCTGCCGCTGGTCGCCACCGCCACCGGCACATTCCTTTACCGCCAGTTCTTCCTGACCGTGCCGGACGAATTGACCGAGGCCGCGCGCATGGACGGCGCCGGCGCGCTGCGCTTCTTCGTCGATATCCTCTTGCCGCTGTCGCGCAACAACATGGCGGCGCTCGGCACCATCATGTTCCTGTGGGCCTGGAACCAGTATCTGTGGCCGTTGCTCATCACCACCGACCAATCGCACGCGATGGCGGTGACCGAGTTGAAGCAGCTCATACCCAATGTCGGCGGCGCGCCCGAATGGCATATCGCCATGGCCGGCACACTGATCGTCATGCTGCCGCCGCTGATCGTCGTGGTGCTGATGCAGCGCTGGTTCGTGCGCGGCCTGATCGCCACCGAGAAATAAGGAGACAAAAAATGGCCTCCATCACCATTCGCGGCGTCAAGAAGAACTACGCCAAGACGCAGGTCGTGCACGGTGTCGACCTCGACTTCGCCTCGGGCGAGTTCGTCGTCATCCTCGGGCCTTCGGGCTGCGGCAAGTCCACGCTGCTCAGGATGATTGCCGGGCTGGAAGAGATTTCCGACGGCACGATCGCGATTGACGGCACGGTGGTCAACAAGCTCGAGCCGCGCGAACGCGGCTGTGCCATGGTGTTCCAGAACTACGCGCTCTACCCGCATATGAGCGTGGCGCAGAACATCGGCTATTCGCTGAAGGTGGCCGGCGTTCCGTCGGCCGAACGCGCCCAGCGCGTCCAGGCGGTGGCGCGGGTCCTGGAACTGGAACACCTGCTCGACCGCAAGCCGATGGCGCTGTCCGGCGGCCAGCGCCAGCGCGTCGCCATGGGCCGCGCGATGATCCGCGAGCCGAAGGTGTTCCTCTTCGACGAGCCGCTCTCCAACCTCGACGCCAAGCTGCGCGTGCAGATGCGCTCAGAGATCCGCAAGCTCCACCGGCGCCTTAGCGCCACCTCGGTCTTCGTCACGCATGACCAGGTCGAGGCGATGACACTGGCCGACCGGCTGGTGGTGATGAATGGCGGCCGCGTTGAGCAGGTGGGCACGCCGGCGGAAGTCTACAGCCGGCCGGCGAGCCGCTTCGTGGCCACCTTCGTCGGCGCGCCGGCGATGAACATGCTGGAAGGCACCGTCACGCTCGACGGGCTTTCGCTGCTCGGCGACAGCCGCAAGCTCAACGTGTCACGCACCGGGCTTGCCGTGGGCGCGAAAGTCGCGGTCGGCATTCGGCCGGAGGCGGTGCGCATGGTGGCGCCGGGCACGCCCGGGGCGCTCGCGGCGACTGTCGACCTCATCGAGGAGCTGGGCGCCGGCCGGGTCGTCTATGTCGATCTCGACGGCGCGCCGTTCTCCATCGCGACGTCCGAGACCGTCCACCCCGAACCGGGCAGCACGGTCGGCCTGCAGTTCGCCGAGCAGGACCTGCACTTTTTCTCCGTGGAGACAGGCGGCAGGCTCGACGTGTTCAGGGCTTCGGTGCCGGAACCAGCGCTTTAAGGCATCGTTCCCGCGGCGACTTTGCGAAATTTGATTGAGGTTCATGGGCATGAAGATCATCCAGGTCACCGACGTCCATCTCGGCCGTCGGGGTGAACTCCGCTATGGCGCCGACCTGCATGAGCGGCTCGACCGCTGCGTCGACCACATCAACGTCCGCCATGGCGATGCGACGCTCTGCATCTTCACCGGCGACCTGACCGATGCCGGCGAGACGCAAGCCTATGCCGACCTGAAGGCGGCGCTGAGCCGCCTTGCCGTGCCTTACCGGCTGCTGCCCGGAAACCACGACCGGCGCGCCAACCTCATCGCCGCTTTCCCGGAAAGCGGGACCGACGGCAACGGCTTCGTGCAGTCGGTCTTCGATACGCCGGAAGGGCGCCTCGTCTTTCTCGACAGCCTGGCGGAAGGCCGCGTCACCGGCGAGTTGTGCGACAGCCGGCTTGACTGGCTCGATGCCAGGCTTGGCGAGGCAGCGGACAAGGCGGCCTATATTTTCCTGCACCATCCGCCGGTCGAGCTCGGGCTCACGCTGCTCGACCCGCTCGGCCTGGAACAGCCGCAGCGGCTCATCGATCTGCTGACCCGCCACGGCAATGTCCGCTACATCTTCTTCGGCCATGTCCATCGCGACATTGCCGGCACCGTCGCCGGCATTCCGTTCTCGGTGCAGCGCGGCCTGCATGCCCGCTTCATGCTCGACCTCGTTGGCGACGAAATGGTCGAGCAGGCGCCGCCCGCCTATTCGATCATCCTGATCGACGGCCAGCGCGTCGTCATCCACAGTTGCGATTTCCTGGAGCAATGGCCGCTGTGGTCGCCGGCGACGGGGCAGCGCGTCCGCTAAAAAACGCTGTAGCGATCAAGCAAAGACATGCGCCTTGCCGGTCACGGTGAGGCGTACGATCTCGCCGATCGCCGGCGCGTCCATGCCTGTCCGGCGCAGGACGAGCGGCGTGTTGCCGATCGCAGCCGCATCGGGCGGATCGGGACTGTTGAGCAGCCGCACGGCGACGGTGCAGACCGAGCCCGCGAACTCGCAGTCCGTCACTTCGCCGAACAGCATGTCCGGGGTGCCCGACATGCCATCGCGAGACGTCAGCTTGAGCAGAACCTGCTCGGGCCGGAGCATGATGCGCGCGACATCGCGCCGTTCCTTCGTATCGACGGCGATGCGGCCGAGCCGCGATACGGCAAAGCCGTCCGCGATTCTGGCGGGCACGATGATGGCTTCGCCGAGGAACTCAGCGACCATCCTGTCCCTGGGTTGGAAGTAGAGCTCGCGCGGCGTGCCGACCTGCGAGAACAAGCCGTCGCGCATCACCGCGACCTGGCTGGCGAAGGACAGCGCCTCGGCTTGATCGTGCGTGACCAGGATGGTGGTGATGCCCGCCTCTTCCAGAAGCTCGGCAACTGCCTTGCGCATGGAAGCGCGAAGTCCGGTGTCGAGGGCCGAGAAGGGCTCGTCGAGCAGCATCAGCCTCGGCTTCATCGCCATGGCGCGGGCAAGCGCGACGCGCTGCTGCTGGCCGCCGGAAAGCTCGTGCGGCCGGCGTTTCAGGACCGCCTTGTCCAGCCCGACGATATAGGCGAGCTCGACGATGCGCTCCATGCGCTTGTCTTCGCCGCGCGCCATGCCGAAACCGATGTTGTCGGCGATGCTGAGATGCGGGAACAGGGCGCCATCCTGGGCCACCACGCCGATGCCGCGCCGGTGTGCCGGCACTGCGGCCCCGCCATTGGCGAGCACCTTGCCGTCGAGAGCGATGCGGCCGCGGTCCGGCGCCTCGAAGCCGGCAATCAGCCTGAGCAAGGTGGTCTTGCCGCAGCCGGAAGGGCCGACGATCGCGGTGCGGCTGCCGCTTTCGACGGTAAGGTCGACGCCGGCGAGCGCCTTCACCGGGCCGTAGCTTTTCGCGACGCCGCTGAGTTCGAGAAAACTCATCGTCCGGCCATCCGCTTCGACTGGACGTAAAGCAGCCAGGTCATCGGCAAGGACATCGCCACCATGATCAGCGCGTAAGGAGCCGCGGATGCGTAGTCGATCTCGCCGCTATAGGACCAGAAGGCCATGGCCAGCGTGCGGGTGCCGTTGGGCGCCAGCATCTGGGTGGCGGTAAGCTCGTTGGTGATGCCGAGCGCCACCATCGCCATGCCGGCCGCCGCACCCGGCGCCGACAGGCGGATGGTCGTCGACCACAGCGCCTTGACCGGCGGCCGGCCGAGGCTGGAAGCGGCGCGTTCCAATTCCACCGGCGCCTGCGCGATCGAGGCGCGCAGGCTTATCAGCGCGCGCGGCAGGAACATCAGCGCGTAACCGAACAGGATGGTGAACAGTGTCTGGTAGAGCGGCAGCGCGACCCGTACGGTGATGGTCACCAGCGCCAGCGCGATGACCACGCCCGGCAAGGCGCCGACGATGTAATTGCAGCTCTCAAGCAGGCGCTGCAGCCGTCCCGGCGCGCGGATCGAAATCCAGGCCATCGGCATGGCGGCAATCGTTGCAAGCACCGCGCCGGCGATGGCGAGGAACAGCGTCTGGCCGAGCGCCAGGCCGATCTCGTCCCAACGCCATACATCGGCCCCGCCGGCGAGCAGCCAGCGGCCTATGGTGACGAAGGGCACACCGAGCGACAGCAGCGCGACGCCCGCCGGCAAAAGCAGGCACGGCAGGGTGGCGCGGCCAAGGCGAGCGCGTTGCTGCTTGCGCGCGGCGCCGGAACCGACGCGGGCATAGCGCTCCTCGCCGCGGATCATCACCTCGAGGGCGAGCAGGAGAAGGCAGCAGGCCACAAGCACGGCGGCCAGCATGTTGGCGGCCGGGCCGTTGAAGGTCGACTGGAACTGGTCGACGATCGCGGTGGTGAAGGTGTCGAAGCGGATGAAGACATAGAGGCCGTATTCGGCCATCAGATGCAGGCCGACGAGCAGCGCGCCGCCGCAGATGGCGAGCCTCAACTGCGGCAGCACGACGCGCAAGAAAACCCGCCAAGGGCCAAGACCGAGCGCCGCGGCGGCATCCTCCAGCGCCGGGTCGAGGCGGCGCAACGCGGCGGCGATCGGCAGATAGAGGAACGGGAAATAGGCGATGACGGAGACAAGTACGCCGGCCCAGAGCCCGTGCAAGCCTGGGACAAAGCTGATCCAGGCATAGGAGTGCACGAAAGCGGGGATGGCGAGCGGCGCGACCGACAGCCACGACCACAGCCGATTGCCGGGCAGGTCGCTGCGCTCGGTCAGCCAGGCCAGCGCCACCGACAGCGCGATGGCGATCGGCACGGTGACGATGACGAGGAGTGCGGTGTTGACCAGCAGTTCACCGACGCGCGGGCGCAAGATCAGCGCCACCACGGTATCCCAGCCGGTCTGGATCGCGATCCAGACGATGAAGGCGAGCGGCAGCAGCGCGATCAGGGAGATCAGAGCCGCGGCTAGCGTGATCCACGACGTGGACCGGCGCTTCTTCATCCCGGCCGCCGGCAGCCCGGAACGCGTGAGGTGGACCGCGGACGCCATCAGTCGCAATAGGCCGCCTGGAAGCGACGTGATGAACCGCGGGCGCGGCCGCAAACGCAGATGATCGTCATCGACGAGGCCATCTCCAAAACAAAAGCGCTCCCACGGAAGCAAATTCCCGCAGGAGCACGGTCGTTTGCCCTTTTAGGACGAACGCGAACTAAAGCAAGCCGGCTTGCGTCATCAGGTCGATGACCTTCTTGGAATTCAGCGTCGCCGGATCGACTTTCGGCGCCTGCAGGTCGGCCAGCGGCACCAGCTTCGGGTTGGACTCGGCACCCTTGCCGACCGCATATTCATACGATGTGCCGGTCTTCAGCACGTCCTGGCCGCCCTTGCCGGTCACCCACTTCAGGAACGCCTGGGCTTCCTTCGGATGCTTGCTGGAAGCCAGCACGCCGCCGCCCGACACCGAAACGAAGGCGCCCGGGTCCTGGTTCTTGAAATAGTGCAGGCCGACATTCCCGCTGTTCTCGCCGGTCTTGGCCTGATCGCCGAAATAGTAATAGTGATAGATCACGCCGCCATCGATCTCGCCGGCATTGACCGCCTTCATCACCGTTGAGTTGCCCTTGTAGGCGGTGAAATTCTCCTTCATCGCCTTCAGCCAGCCGGCGGTCGCGGCCTCGCCCTTGAGCTGCAGCAGGGCGCTGACGATGGCCTGGAAGTCGGCGCCGGACGGCGAGGCGGCCCAGCGGCCCTTCCAGCTCGGATCGGCGAGATCGAGCAGCGACTTGGGCAACTGGTCTTCCTTGAGCTTGTCCTTGTTGTAGGCAAAGACGGTGCTGCGGGCGGCGACGCCGACCCACTTGCCGCTCGAGGGCTGGTAGTCCTGCGGAACCTGGGCGAGGGTGTCGGCATCGACCGGAGCGAACAAGCCGGCCGCCTCGACCAGCGCCATGGCCGGCGAGTTCTCGGTCAGGAACACATCGGCCGGCGAGGCCGCGCCCTCGGCGACGATCTGGTTGGAGAAATCGCTGTCGCCGCCATTGCGCAGCGTAACCTTGATGCCGGTTTCCTTGGTGAAGCCCTTCGCCCATTCCTTGGCGAGGCTTTCATGCTGGGCGTTGTAGACGACGATGCTTTGATCCTCGGCCACGGCCGGTCCGGCGATCAGGCCGAGCGCCAGCGCGGCGCCGGCGAGCGTGGAAAGGGCAATCTTCATGGGCATCGTCCTCAAATCTGGAGACAGGGGCTTGGGTACGGCTGCACCTACCAATACCTGAATACCATAGTCAACATTGCGATGCTGCTTCAATTAGCGGCCAACGGTGTTTTGATACAAAATCGCGTGACCAGCTCAGATTGCGTCAGGTGATCCGTGTTAGTCCGGGCAACGCACCATCGGCGCAGTTTGCAGACCGAACAGAAGTATCGATGGTCGTCTGACGTACGCGCTCAAATCCAGGCGCCAGCCCCTAGCAACCGTGAAAAGAGCCTCAAGCAAGGCGGCTAGCTCCAACCTCGCGACGTGCTGTCCGAGGCAGATGTGGAGGCCAGTGCCGAATGTGAGCGTTGACGACACACGAGATCGTAAGTCCAGGCTGTCGCCCGAGGGGAAAACTGCCTTGTCTCGGTTGGCGCTGGCCAATACGGGCACCACTGCTTGCCCTGCTTTGATTGATTGGCCAGCGAATTGCAGGTCTTGGGCTGCTATGCGCGCCCCTGCATAATGAACCGGGGCGCAGTAACGCAGCAGTTCTTCGGCGGCGACCTGCCACGGCACACCCTGCTTTTCTATGAGATCCAACTGCTGTGGAAATGCCGACAGCGCGACCAGAGCGTTCCCAAATGTGTCCACTACGGTGGCTTGGCCCGCAAAAAGCAGAAAAACTATATTGGCAACAACATCGCCCTTCTGCCAGCGACCCAGCTCCGCTTCGGCAAGCATACGGGCCGACAGTCCGTCGGGGTGAATTTCTCCGCTATCAAGGATGTAATTTACCCGTTCCGATAGCTCCCGGCAGGCTTGGTTCGCGTCCTCGTCGACAGCCCCGCACCTCAGCTCCAGCCCATTTGCCATGCGTTGCGCGAGGTCCGCTATCCCTACAGGGTCGTCAATAACGATACCAAGAATATTTGCGAGGTTAGCGACCGAAAACGGGACGGCGAGGTCCCGGATGGCATCGAACTGTTGACCGACTGCAGCGGCGCGAGCCAGAGCAGATGCCTCTCGTTGAAGGCCTGGGAGCATGCCGGCGCTCGCTGAAGCAGCCATTGAGCCGGCCAATGGGCGCCGGAGGTTTAGGTGATGAGGCGGGTCCGACAGGAGCATGGAGCGCGTCAGAAGACCAAGCGCATCATTGGAGGTAATCTTCTGCCTTACCTCCTGATATGCGCCTGGTGGCGCCTGCAGGAGGAGGGGATGTTTCAAGGCCTCAGAAACGAGCCGGTGATTGAACACATAGAGTGCCTCGCCCACTTCCGGGTATGGCGACTTTCCCCACGCGACTCCGCCACTCTCGCGTCGACGAGCGAACGCCGGAAAAGGGTCGTTGCCGAGTGCGAACGGGTCAAACAGGTCTGGATCGGGCATCATTTGCGCAGATCAACCGCAAAAATGACTCGATATCCGCCGGAACTTAGGTCCTCTGGAAGGAAGGTCGGCGCCAGATGAAGAAATTCGCATTTCAGGATTCTGTGGTAGAACTTTAGCAAAGGGTCCTGGGTCAAAGCGCCAACTGATGGCATGGTTCCGCTGCGGTGCCATTCGTCAATTGTTTGTCGGAACCCGCTATTTTGCGCAACCTTGTCAGGCGTATCTTCTTGGGCTCCAGCATAAGAAGGACAGCGTCCGTCGCCGACCAACCAGCGCGCACCGATCTGGCGTCCATGATCGACAAGGAGCGCCAATAGCCGTCGCGACAGGTTGGTGCCACGGAGCTCCGGGCGAATACCCAAATTGTAGACATACAGTGAGGTGGGAGGTGCAGAGCGAGGAAGGGAGGTATAACCCAAAAACGTCGCTGGAAAGCTTGCCTTGTCGTGCGGATTCTGAATGGTTTCCACAAAGCACACGGCACCGACGACACCTCCGTTGTGGAAAGCTGCGATCATCGTGTGACCGAGCGACAGGCGACGGCGGATCGTCGCCTCGCTTGCGCCGAGCGGCCCCCACGCCGCGACTTCCATCTCCGTCATGCGTGGAATGTCGCCCTCAGCAACCTGATGGAATGTGATCTTCGTCATTGTTGAAAGTCGGCTCCTCGAGCGTCGCCTTATATGTTGCAGGCTTTTATTTTGCCAGCCATTGGGGCATCTAGGGATGGGGCGGGTTTCATTCATGATTTTCTACGTTTGCCAACGGTCGCATGCCTATACGCAAGCTTGTCTGCTTTTATATTACCGAACGGACTTGCAGGGCGTTTTCCGTCTCGTCCCGTATGACGAAATCGAGTTGCTCCAGAAAGTGGAGCGCGGGACCATCATATGGTCGGACATGGACCGCCTAAGCCCGACCGAAATCGCCAGAGCTTCCAGAATTCGCGACGAGATCGATCAGGAGCGTCCCGCGGTCACTCAGCTCAATCATCCTCGGGAAAGCCTACAGCGATACGATCTGCTGCGAATGCTCTTCGATAAGGGGATCAACGATTTTCGCGTATTCAGGCCTGACGCGTTGCCAAAAACGCTACAGTATCCGGTGTTTCTACGTGACGAGACTGGCGCTGCTTACAAGGCGCCGCGCCTGCTGCGATCTCCGGCGGATCTCAATTCAGCCCTTGCCGAGCTTCAGACGCTGAATTTGGCGAGCCCCATGCTCGTCGAGTTTGGATCTAAGCCTGAGGCCGACGGATACTATCGCAAATATTCAACCTATCGGGTCGGCGAGACCAGCTACGCTCAGCACTGTTTTGCGAACAAGGATTGGTTCATCAAAGATCCAGGTCGAGGCTTGTCGGGCCGACATTTGGATGAGCATCGCGCATATGTTCGCACTAATCCTCATGCTGTTGAACTGGAGAAAATCTTCGAGATGGCCAAAATTTCGTATGGCCGTATCGATTATGCCTTCGTGGAAGGCCGGGTTCAAGTGTTCGAGATAAATACAAATCCTACAGTATTGAGCTACCCACCGACGCCTTTTGATACGTATGATTCAACACCTTACGCCAACATGCATGCCGCTGCCCTGCTTGCGCTGCCTTCGGCCCGAGAACCGGCGTCTATTCTTCAGATCGAAAAGAGTCATCTGGAAATTCTTGCGGAGCTGCGACGCACATATCGGAAGAGACGCTGCAAACTGACCTTCCGCAAGGGGCTGAAGTTCTTGAAAAGCTCCCTACGACTCGGAAAAGCCTAGCTGACCCTTTGCCCGGGATTGCCGCAAACTTTCGTGATTTTGCGGTAGTTTGGCTTGGACATTATTTCGTCGGCCACGTAACAAACCAGGGCCGAGACGCGAACTTCGGGGGTAAACTCTTGTGACCGGCAAGGATGAGGCCGAGCTCTCCGGGCTACTCAGGGCCGCGATCGCGGGAGACGAAAGGGCTTACGCCGACTTTCTGCACCGGATCGCCGCTCTCGTTCGCGGCTTTGTCCGGCGCAAGATCGTTCAGGGCGGGGTCGATCCCGAGGATGTCGTGCAGGAAACCTTGCTGGCCATTCATGTGAAACGTCATACCTGGCGGCCGGACGCGCCGGTGTTGCCGTGGATCTATGCGATCGCCCGCTTCAAGCTGATCGATGCGTTTCGCCGGCGCGGGCGGCGCATCGAGGTCGAGATCGACGAGATCGCCGAAACCTTCGCCGAGCCGGAGGTGGAAACGGTCAGCGACCGCGACATCAACCGGGCGCTCGACGGCCTGCCGCCGGCGCAACGTTCGGTGGTCTCTTCGATTTCGGTCGACGGCCATTCGATCGGCGAGACGGCGGTCAAGCTCGGCATCAGCGAGACGGCGGTGCGCGTGTCGCTGCATCGCGGCCTCGCCGCGATTGCCAAAAGATTTGGACGACAGTGACATGAGGACCGAGGATCTCATCAAGGCGCTCGACGCCGATGCCCGCGAGAAGGCGATGCCGCTCGGCAAGGCCTGGTGGCTGGCCGTCGGCGTGGCCGTGGCGATCGCGGCGGCGGTTTTCTTTGCGACCATCGGACCGCGTCCCGACATCATGCCGGCCATGCACACGATGCGCTTCATGTCGAAATTCGTGTTTACGCTGGTGCTTGCGGCAAGCGCCTTCGCGCTGATCCGCGGGCTGTCGATGCCAGGTGCTTCGACCAGGCGGGCGATGGCCTGGATGGCCGCGGCGCCACTTCTGGTCGTGCTGGCGGTGGTTCTGGAGCTTTTTGTCGTGCCAGAGGCCGACTGGGGCAAGCGGCTCGTCGGCACGAACATGATGATCTGCATGAGCTTCATCCCGCTGATCGGCATCGGCCCGCTGGCGATCTTCCTGGGCATGCTGCGTTACGGCGCGCCGACGCGGCCGGTGCTCGCCGGCGCGGTCGCCGGCCTGCTCGCGGGCGGGCTCGCGGCGACGTTCTACGCCGCGCATTGCTTTGACGACTCGCCGCTCTTCGTCGCCACCTGGTATACGATCGCGATCGCCTTCCTTACCCTACTCGGGGCCATCGGCGGGCGGCTTTTCGTGCGCTGGTAGCTGCCAGGAGCGATGTTCGAAACAGTCCCTTAATCATGCCGGCAATTGTTTGCCGGTTAGCAGGTTGATCGCGACCGTCCAAGCAACCATTCCTTAAAACCGATCCGCCAGGGTCGTGGCACGTGCAGTTGCGTGTTGGGTGGGATCGCTTCGTGGCGTGGACGAACTGGAAAGGGCTTCGTGCCGACAGGCACGCTGCGCGGGGTCTGCTGACGGTCGGCCTTGTTGCCGCCGTCATATCGATCCTGTTGCCGCGCCTTGAATTGGGCGCCGACACACTGAGGCTCTGCCTGCAGATTTCAGTCGCCGTCACCGCCGCGACGCTGTTCTTGTCGGCGCTGTTCATTCACCGCATCGTTGACGACCGCCGGCAGATCGCCGAGAGCGAGCAGCGTTTCCGCCGCGCCATGGAAGATTCGGCGATCGGCGTCGCCATTGTCGGGCTCGACGGGCGCATCCAGCAGGCCAACCCTGCCTTCGCCGCCATGCTGGGCTACAGCCGCGCGGAGATCGAGGCGCTGACCTTCCCGCAGATCACGCATCCCGACGATCTGCTGATCGGCCGCGAGACGATGCTGAGCGTGAGCGAAGGCAGGATCAGCTCCTACCATTTCGAAAAGCGCTATCTCAGGAGAGACGGGACCCCGGTCTGGGCACAGCTCGCCGGCTCGGTCATCCGCGACGAGGACACCGGCAAGCCGCTCTATCTGGTGTCGCAGATCGAGGACATCGATGCTCGCAAACAGGCCGAGGCGCGCATTGCCGAGGCCGAGACCCGATGGAATTTCGCGCTCACCAGTGCCGGACAGGGCGTCTGGAGCCTCGACATGCGCAAGGGCGGCACGACCTACTCCGAAACCTGGGTGAAGATGCTGGGCTATGCCGATGGCGAGCTCGACGGCGACCCCGACCGCTGGCTGACGCTGATCCATCCCGACGATCGGGAACGCGTCGCGGAGGCGGATCGCGCGCATCTTTCCGGCGAGACGCCTTTCTTCGAAGCTGAGTTCCGGATGCGTCACAAGGACGGCCACTGGGTCTGGATCCTCGACCGCGGCAAGACGATCGAGCGTGACGCGGAGGGCCGGCTGATCCGCGCTATTGGCAGCCTGACCGACATCACCGAGCGCAAGGAAGCCGAGGCGCGGCTGATGGTTTCGGCGGCAATGCTGGCCGACGAGAAGGAGCGTCTCAAGGTGACGCTGCAGTCGATCGGCGACGCGGTGATCTGCACCGATGCCGCCAACCGCGTCACCTTCATGAACCCGGTCGCGGAAAAGCTCACCGGCGTCGAAGTCGACGAAGCCCTGGGAAAGGTGCTCGGCCATGTCTATTGGGCGGTCGACGAGGAAAGCGGGCAGCGAATCGGCCTGACGCGCCCTTCGGCGAGCGAGCGGCCTCACTGCGACCAGAACACGCGCGCTGTCCTCGTGCGGCGCGACGACACGCGCTGCAGCATCCGCCAGGTGGTGTCGCCGATCATGAACGACCGCGACGAGTTCTGCGGCCTGGTCATCGTCTTCCAGGATTTCACCGACGCGCGCGCACTGCAGCGCCAGCTGGCCTACGCGGCCGCCCATGACGCGCTGACCGGGCTCGCCAACCGTTCAAGCTTCATCCGCACGATGGAGGAGCTGATCGACCAATGCCGCCTCAATGGCGGCGAGCATCAGTTCATGTTCGTCGACCTCGACCACTTCAAGGCAGTCAACGACACCGGCGGCCATGCCGCGGGCGACGCGTTGCTCAAGCGCGTGGCCGACACCCTGCGCAATGTGCTCGGTCCGGAAGACATTGTCGCACGGCTCGGCGGCGACGAGTTCGCCGTCATCCTCAAATCGGGCGTCGCGGCGCGCGGGCCGATCGCGGCGCGCTCGATCATCGATGCCATCCGCAGCCTCAACTTCGCCTGGGACGGGCGCCCACATTCGATCGGCGCCAGCATCGGGCTTGCGCCGATCCGCGCCGGCTGCGGCGAAGTGGACGAGATCATCGCCCGCGCCGACGCCGCTTGCTACGCCGCCAAGGCGGCTGGCCGCGGCTGCGTTTCCGCGGCGCCCGACGAAGTTCCGCCCGGCGAAATTTCGAAAGGCGGCGCGACGCATCCGCCGCTCGCCGCGGCGTCTTAAAGCAGGTCCCGTGAAAAGGATTCACGCGACCTGCTTTAGCGCGTTTCACCGTTTCATGGAAACGGCGACCCGCTCTATCTCTTTGTTTTGACGCAATTCGGGACGGAAAACCGCTTCACACTTTTCCTGGAATTGCTCTAGGCGTTCAACCGAAAAAGATCAGCGCGTCGGCACCGGATGCTCGCCGCGGTAGTCGTAGAAGCCGCGCCCGGTCTTGCGGCCGAGCCAGCCCGCCTCGACATATTTCACCAGCAGCGGGCAGGGACGGTATTTCGAATCCGACAGGCCGTCATGCAGCACCTGCATGATGGACAGGCAGGTGTCGAGGCCGATGAAGTCGGCGAGCTGCAACGGTCCCATCGGATGGTTGGCGCCGAGCCGCATGGCGGTGTCGATGGCATCGACCGTACCGACGCCTTCGTAGAGCGTGTAGATCGCCTCGTTGATCATCGGCAAAAGGATGCGGTTGACGATGAAGGCCGGGAAATCCTCGGAGACGGTGATCGTCTTGTCGAGGTGCTTCACGTAACTCTTGGCCGCCTCGAAGGTCTGGTCCTCGGTGGCGATGCCGCGCACCAGTTCGACCAGCTTCATCACCGGCACCGGGTTCATGAAATGTATGCCGATGAAGCGTTCCGGCCGGTCAGTCTGCGCCGCCAGCCGGGTGATGGAAATCGACGAGGTGTTGGTGGCCAGGATCGCTTCCGGATTGAGCTGCGGACAGAGCTGCGCATAGATCTTGCGCTTAACCGTCTCGTCCTCGGTCGCCGCTTCGATCACCAGATCGGCGGCGGCGAGGTCAGCCATGGCTGGAGCGGCCGAGATGCGCGCCATCGCGTCGTTGCGCGCCTTTTCCTCGAGCTTGCCGGAGCCAACCTGACGAGCCATGTTGCCGCTGATGGTGGCGATGCCCTTCTCGATCCGGTCGGGCGACACGTCGTGGATCAGGACCTTGTAGCCGCCCAGCGCCGAGACATGGGCGATGCCGCCACCCATCTGACCCGCGCCGACGATGCCGATCGTCTCGATCTTGCTCATACCCCGATCCCGTCTGGAGCATTCCGCTTCTTTGAAATGCGGAAACGCTCCTATTTGTTTCTTTTCCGCCATCCGGATGCAAAAACCGCCGGACAGCTTCGGGCCTTGATGGCCCGCTTTTTGTGCAGCGCAAACTAAAAGGGCGGGGCGACTTCGTCTACCCCACCCTTCGGATTTTAATATGCCGGAACCGGCGGCGTCAAAGCGCCTTTTGCAACTCCGGCAGGATGACGAAGAGATCGCCGACCAGGCCGTAGTCGGCGACCTGGAAGATCGGGGCTTCCTCGTCCTTGTTGATGGCGACGATGACCTTGCTATCCTTCATGCCGGCCAGGTGCTGGATGGCGCCGGAGATGCCGACGGCGATGTAGAGGTCGGGGGCGACCACCTTGCCAGTCTGGCCGACCTGCCAGTCGTTCGGCGCGTAGCCGGCATCGACCGCGGCGCGCGAGGCGCCAACGGCTGCACCGAGCTTGTCGGCGACCGGCAGGATGACCTCCTGGAACTTCTCCGAGGAACCGAGCGCGCGGCCGCCCGAGATGATGATCTTGGCCGAGGTCAATTCCGGACGATCGTTCTCCGAGAGCTTGTTCTCGACGAAGGACGAGAGGCCGGGATTGGCGGCGGCGTTCGCCGCTTCGACCGAGGCGGAGCCGCCTTCGGGCGCGGCCTGGAAGGAGGCGGTGCGCACCGTGATGACCTTCTTGGCGTCGGTCGACTGCACGGTCTGGATGGCGTTGCCGGCATAGATCGGTCGCTTGAAGGTGTCGGGCGAAACGACCTCGATAATCTCCGAGACCTGGGCGACGTCGAGGAGTGCTGCCACGCGCGGGGCGACGTTCTTGCCCGACGAGGTGGCCGGCGCGACGATCGTGTCATAGGAGCCGGCGAGCGAAACGACCAGCGCGGCCAGCGGCTCGGCTAGGCGCTCGGCAAGCTCGTCGGCTTCGGCGAGCAGCACCTTGCGCACGCCTTTCAGCTTGGCGGCGGCGTCGGCCGCGCCCTTGGCGCCCTTGCCGGCCACCAGGACATCGACGTCCGAGCCGATCTGCAGGGCCGCCGACAGCGCCTTGGCGGTCTGGTCGGAAAGGGTTGCGTTGTCGTGTTCCGCAATGAGGAGAATTGCCATTGTCTTATCCCTGACTTTCGTCTTCGAGGCTCCCTGAAATCCGGTCAGGCCGAGCCGAAAACGGTTGGTTTCGAGAACCGGAGCGGAGCGTACATCCGTACGTGAGCACCGGAAGCGCAGAAGCCAGCCGTTTGCAGGCCGGCCTCATCGGATTTCCTCAGAGCACGCCGGCTTCGTTCTTCAGCTTCTCGACCAGTTCGGCCACCGACTTGACCTTAACGCCCGCCTTGCGGCCGCTTGGCTCCTCGGTCTTGACCACTTTGAGGCGCGGCTTGACGTCGGCGCCGTAGTCGGCCGGGCTCTTCTCGTCGAGTTGCTTCTTCTTGGCCTTCATGATGTTGGGCAAGGAGGCATAGCGCGGCTGGTTCAGGCGCAAATCCGCCGTCACGATCGCCGGCATCTTCAGCTCGACGGTCTGCAGGCCGCCGTCGACTTCGCGCGTCACCTTGGCCTTGTCGCCTTCGAGCACGATCTTGGAGGCGAAGGTGCCCTGCGCCCAGCCCAGCAGCGCGGCCAGCATCTGACCGGTCTGGTTCGAATCGTCGTCGATCGCCTGCTTGCCGAGGATGACGAGGCCGGGCTTCTCGGCCTCGACGACGCCCTTCAGCACCTTGGCGACGCCGAGCGGCTCGGTCTGCTCGTCGGTCTTGACCAGGATGGCGCGGTCGGCGCCCATGGCGAGCGCGGTGCGCAGGGTTTCCTGCGCCTGCTGCGGACCGACCGAAACGACGATGATTTCTTCAGCCTTGCCGGCTTCCTTGATGCGGATCGCTTCCTCGACCGCGATCTCGTCGAACGGGTTCATCGCCATCTTGACGTTGGCCAGCTCGACGCCCAGCCCGTCGGCTTTCACCCGGACCTTGACGTTGGCGTCCACAACCCGCTTCACGGGCACAAGGATCTTCATTTTACTGTCACCTCTCCTGAGATAGTCGGGGCGCTATAGCAGCGTGCGCCCTGTCAGAGTTGTCGAAAGCCGACATTACGGACGGAATATCCGCCCAACGGTGCCGTTTCCGTAGTGGCGGCAAATCGGCGCGTCAATATCCCACGACGCACCCAAATCGGTTCAGTCCCTGGACGTCGCTGCTCCACGGCCCCATTGCGACGCCGGCTGCGCCGGAGTGCCGTCGCTTGCGGCCGGCTCGACGGGAACCGGCGGCTGCTGGACGTTCGGCGTAGGGTCGGGCTCGCCGTCGGCGCCGGCCAGCAGCGGCACGCCGCGGCTGCGCAGCACCAGCACCAGGATCGACCCGGCGATGATGCCGCCGATATGGCAGGCCCAGGAGATCTGGTCCTCGCCGCCGGCGGCAAACATCACGACCTGGAACAGGATCCACAGGATCAGCGGGATGAAGGCGGGGATACGCAGCGGAATGCGGGCAAAAGCCAGCACCCAGACTTTCACCCGCGGATAAAGGATCAGATAGGCGGCGACGACGCCGGCAATGGCGCCCGAGGCGCCGATCAACGGCACCTGCGAATCCCAGGCCACCAGCCCTTGGAAGAAGGCGCCGGCGACGGCGCAGAGCAGATAGAAGATCAGGTAGCGTATGTGGCCGAGCGCATCCTCGACATTGTCGCCGAACACCCACAGGAACAGCATGTTGCCGCCGAGATGGAAGATATCGGCATGCAGGAAGGAATAGGTGAGGTAGCTGAGGCTCTCGGGGATGACGACGAATTCGGGCGACAGCTCGACCTTGTCATGAACCACCGACGGAATGAAGCCGAGACCGAGAACCGCGGCATTGGTGAAGTTTTCACCGCCAAGCGTGGTCGCCAGATAGGCCAGCGCATTCACCACGATCAGGCCAATCGTCACATATTGCAGGCGGATGTGGCGTAGCCTGTTGGTGTCGTAGAGCGGGATGAACATCGGACCCTCCCGCCTTCGGATTCAGCGGTTCTTGCCGGGAACCCATAACACGTCGGCCTTCCCATTGTCATTGACGGCGCGGGCGGCGACGAACAGGAAATCCGAGACGCGGTTGATGTATTTCAGCGCCTCGCGGTTGACATGCTCGGCCGGATCCTGGGCCAGCGCCACCATGAGGCGCTCGGCGCGGCGCGCCACGGTGCGGGCAAGATGGAGCGCGGCCGCCGCCGGCGTGCCGCCGTTCAGCACGAAGGATTTCAGTGGCTGCAGGCCCTTGTTGAGCAGGTCGATGTCCTGTTCGACGCGCGTGGTCTGGGCGGCGACGATGCGCAGCGGCTCATATTCCAAAGGCTTGCCGTCGTCCGGCACGGCGAGATCGGCTCCCAGATCGAACAGATCGTTCTGGATGCGCGACAGCATGGCGTCGATCGCCGGATGCTCGCTGCCTGTGTGTAGGCGGGCCATGCCGATGCAGGCATTGGCCTCGTCGATGGTGCCATAGGCGTCGACGCGCAGGTCTGATTTCAACCGCCGCTCTCCGGTGCCGAGCCCGGTGGTGCCGTCGTCGCCGGTACGGGTGTAGATCTTGTTGAGCTTGACCACGCCGTCCCCCTGAGACCGCTATTTGCGCGTGAAATAGACCACCAGCAAGAGCAGCGCCAAGGCCACGGCCTGTAGCACGATGCGCGTCTGCATCAGTTTGTTCGAGGTCATGCCGGAGCCGCCGCGCATCATGTTGATCAGGCCGCGAACCAGCACGATCACTACCGCGGCCATCGCAATGACGGCGAGGATCTTGAAGACGATGACCATCTGGCTGGCTCCGGTTCGGTTTCGGTCAGGCGCGCCTGGCGAGCAGGCGGTACAGCAGGGATGCCGGCAGGATGCGTTTCAGCACCGCGCCGATCTTAGCCGGCACCGTTACCACATAGTGCGGGCGCGGGCGCTGTGACAGAAGCGCGTGGCGGAGCGCCCTGTGCACGATCTCCGGCCCCGGTTTCAGCTTCGACACGCTGCCGCCGGCCTGAAGCCGGGCGAGCTGCGCCTGATAATCGGCGCGATGTACGGAATTCTCGATGTCGATATTCCTGAGGAACCAGGGCAGGCCGTTGCTGGCGATCTTCGATGTCACCGGTCCCGGTTCGATGAGCGAGAGGTGGATGCCGCTGCCTTCGAGCTCCTGGCGCATGCACAGCATCAGGCCTTCGACGGCGTGTTTGGACGCCGAATAGGCGCCACGGAAGCGGACAGGCGCCAGTCCCAGAATCGACGAGCAGTGGACGAGACGGCCGTGTCCCTGGCGGCGCATGACCGGCACGACGCGGCGGGTGAGATCATGCCAGCCGAAGAAATTGGCTTCGAACTGCTCGCGCAACGCCGCGACCGGCAGATCCTCGACGGCGCCGGGCTGGGCGTGGGCGCCATTGTTGAACAGCGCATCAAGCGTGCCACCAGTGCGTTCAAGCACCGCCTCGACCAGTGATGCGATGGACTGGGGTTCGCGATAGTCGAGGTAGAAGGCCTCTATGCCGTCCGCCTCAAGGGCCGAGATGTCGGCCGGCTTGCGCGCCGTGGCGAACACCCGCCAGCCTTCCGCCTTCAACGCCCGCGCGCAATAGGCGCCGATGCCGGAGGAGGCTCCGGTGACGATGACGGTGCGCAACTCTTTGGCGGCGGGGCGCGTTGTGAGACCTGGGGTTGCCATTTGCCGCAATCACTTCCCATATTCGCGGCGTCGACACAATCGAGCGGAGCGCGGGCCCCTTGCTGCGGAATATCGTTGCCCTCAAGCGCGTGCTCTACGATGCGATCGGCCATTTCAACACCGATGACGGCTGGGCGATGGCCAGCCATCTGGCGATCACCTCGCTGATGGCGCTGTTTCCGTTCCTGATCTTCGCCACCACGCTCGCCAGCTTCCTCGGCGCGCGCGCCTTCGCTGACACGGCGGTGCACCTGGTCTTCGACACATGGCCGGAGCAGATCGCCAAGCCGATCGCGCATGAGGTGCTGAACGTGCTCACCGTGCGGCGCACCGACCTTTTGACCTATGGCGTGCTGCTTGCGGCCTATTTCGCCTCGAACGGCATCGAGGCGCTGCGCACGTCACTCAACCGCGCCTATCGGGTCACCGAGACGCGCGGCATCATCCACCGCAGGGTGCAAAGCATCATCTTCGTCCTGATCGCGACCGCCTGCTTCCTTGCCGTCAGCGTGCTTCTGGTGTTTGCGCCGCTCTTGGCGCGACTCGCGGAAGCGCATCTGGAATGGATCAAGCCGTACATGGGCACGATCACCATATGGCGCTACGTGATCGCCTCGACGGTCATCGTCATCGGGCTATTCGCCGTGCATATCTGGCTGCCGGCCGGCGAGCGCCGCTTCGTCTCGATCATACCGGGCATCGTCTTCACGCTGGTCGCATGGCTGGCCGGCTCGACCGTCTTCGCCGCCTATCTCGACCATTTCTCCTCTTATGTGACGACCTATGCCGGGCTCGCCTCGATCATGATCGCGGTGGTGTTCCTCTACATCATCTCGGCCATCTTCATTCTCGGCGGCGAGCTCAACGCCGCGATCAGCCGCTATCTGGAGGCGCGCGCGCGGGTCGGGTGAGTTGGCGCCAGGGGAAGGGGAACTGGGGAATTGAAGAAACTGAGGAACTGAGGAATTGGAGAACTGAAGGACTGGAGAACTGGAGAACTGAAGAAGAGCCATAGCGCCCCAGCTATTGCCGGCTTTTCCCCAATTCCCCAATTCCCCAATTCCTCAGTTCCTCAGTTCCTCAGTTCCTCAGTTCCTCAGTTCCTCAGTTCCTCAGTTCCTCAGTTCCTCAGTTCTTCAATTCCCCAGTTCCCCTTCCCTTCGCCTGCCGCGCGGTGGCCAGGGCGACGCCGAGCGTGGCGATCGCCATGCCGGCGATCTGCAGCAGGTTGAGCTGCTCGTTGAAAAGCGCCCAGGCGATGATCGCGGTAACGGCCGGCACGAGGTAGAACAGCGAGGCGACCTTCGACATCTCTCCGTCCCTGATCATCACCATCAACAGGAATATGGCGCCGATCGACAGCACCAGGACCAGCCAGGCCATGGCAAAGATCAGCTCGCCATTGACGGTGACGGCGCGCGTCTCGAAGGCGAGCGAACCCAGGATCATCACGGCGGAGCCGCCGACATACTGCCACATCGTCGCCGACACCAGATCGCCGCCGGAGGCGTAGCGCTTCTGCCAGATGGTGCCGGCGCTCATCCCGAGCACCGAGACAAGCGAGGCGGTCAGCGTCGCTGGCGTGACGCCGCCGCCAATCATGCCCAGCTTTGGCCAGAGCACGATGACGACGCCGAGCAGCCCGACTGCAAGGCCGGTCCAATGGCGCGGCAGGATCGCTTCGCCCAGGAACTTTCCGGCAAGCACGGCCGTGATCAGCGGCTGCAGGCCGACGATCAGCGCAGAGAGGCCGGCCGGCATGCCCTTGTGGATCGCCCAGAAGACGGCGCCGAGATAGACGCCGTGCATGAGGATGCCGGCCACCGTCGCGTGCAGCGCTTCTTCGCGCGTCGCCTTGCGCGAGCCAAGCAGCACGACGAGGCCGGCAAACAGGATCGCCGCTATCACGAAGCGAATGGCAAGGAAGGTAAAGGGTTCCGCCCAGGGCATGGCGTAGCGCGCGCCGATGAAGCCTGTCGCCCACAGAACGACGAAGGAGGCGGGAATGAACCGCTTGATGCTCTGCATGGGGAGGCGCCGGGGTGAACGGTTGATGACGGCAATTGCTCTAATGCTGTTCAATCGCGCAAGCAAAACGAAACGGTTGATCCATAAGCTAAATTGAATTCAACAAACCGTGCCAAGAGGGGCATGGCGCGTCGCCGCGCCATGGTGGGACATGCTTGTGCATCTCGACACGACTTGGCTTTTGTTCGCTTTCGCGATCATTGCCGGCTTCGGCTTCTTTTTCGGCACGGCGCTCGACGCGGTCATGAAGGAGAGCGGCTTCGGCCCGACCGGCAACACGCTGCTGTTCATCTTCGGCTTTTTTGTCGCCGTGGTGGTGGCCAGCAAGCATGGCGTCAGCCTGAGCGATCTCAAGCTGGCGGTTGCCTGGGGGCTCGGCGGCGCCTTTGCCTTCATCAGCGTGCTGGCGCTGATCAAGGCCGGCATGGCGCGGTTTTAGTCATAGTCCGACCAATCGCGCGACGTCCTGCGGCGACATGCCGGCCTCTCGGAGCGCGGCAAGCCCGGTGTCCTTGAGGCTCTTGGACAGTTTCCGGCCGTCCGGACCAAGGATCAGGCGATGGTGGAAATAACGTGGCGCCGGCAGGCCGAGCAACTCCTGCAGCAGCCGCTGCACCCCAGTCGCCGAATAGAGGTCCCGCCCGCGCACGACATGGCTGACGCCTTGCAGCGCGTCGTCGACAGCGACGGCGAGATGGTAGCTGGTCGGGACGTCGCGGCGGGCGACGATGACATCGCCCCAATCCTGCGGTTGTGCTTCGATCGCTCGCGTCGCAGACATCGTCTCGTCGGTGAATTCGGTCCATGACAGGGCACCTGGAGCGCGCGCCATCGCCGCCTCGACATCGAGCCGCCAGGCGAAAGGCATGTTCTCGGCGATCCGCCGCTTGCGTTCCGAGGCCGGCAGGGCCTTGTCGAGCGGCGGGTAGAGCGGCACGCCGTCCGGATCGCGCGGCCAGCCGCGGCCGCGTTTTCCGGTCTCGGCTATGAAGGCGCGGATCTCGCCCCGGCTCATGAAGGCCGGATAGACGAGTTCCTCGGCGATCAACCGGTCAAGCACCGCCTGGTATTCGGCAAAATGCTCGGACTGGCGGCGCACCGGCCGTTCCCAGTGCAACCCCAGCCATTCCAGGTCGCTGAAAATGCCGGCTTCGAACTCCGGTGTGCACCGCGTGACGTCGATGTCCTCGATGCGCAGAAGCAGCCGCCCGCCGGCCCGTGCCGCCATCTGCTGGTTGAGCAGGGCCGAATAGGCATGACCCAGATGCAATTCGCCGTTGGGGCTCGGCGCGAAGCGGAATGTCAGGAGCGTCATCTCTGAGGCGGCATTCGGGTTGTCATGCGCTTTTGCGAGTTGGTAACTAGCCATCAATTGCCACTTCGCGGGCGCTCTGGGAACAAGCAACGTGCAACGCATCGCCTCGCTCGACGACATTGCGGCAGGGCTCGACGCGCTCTGCCGGATCGATCCGCGGCTGGAGAAAGTGCGCGGCAGGGCGGGCGAGGTGCCGCTGAGGCTGTCGGCCCCAGGGTTCACGAGCCTCGCTTCCATTATCGTTTCACAGCAAGTTTCCCGCGCGAGCGCCGACGCCATCTTCGGGCGGTTGGTCAAGCTGGTCGATCCGCTGACGCCGGATGCGATCCTTGCCGCCGGCGAGGACATATTTCGCGAGGCCGGGCTATCGCGGCCCAAACAGCGCGGGCTGCTCGCCGTCGCCCAAGCCGTTGCCGGCGGGCTCGATCTCGATCACCTGTGCACGCTCGACGCCGGCGAGGCGATCGCGGCGATGGTCGCCGTGCCCGGCATCGGCCCATGGACGGCCGAATGCTACCTGCTGTTTGCCGCCGGCCACCCCGACGTGTTCCCCGCGCGTGACGTCGCGCTGCAGACGGCGGTCGGCCATGCGCTCGGCATCGACCCGCGTCCGCCGGAGAAAATGCTGATCCGGCTGGCCGAATCATGGAGCCCCTGGCGGGGTGTCGCGTCGCGGCTTTTTTGGGCCTATTACCGGGAATTGAAGGGCAAAGATGCGGCGCCTTCAGTCGAAATGGCCAAAAAAGCCTGAAAATCATGCGCTTTTAGGGGTTTCAGCGAGAGACAATCCGCTTCACATCCCTGTCATGTCGGGCTTACAGTATCCGTGCCGTTCGGTTCTAGAAGCAAGGAGGCGAAGGACGTGACGGTTGCCGTATCTCCGGATGGGCTTCCCGCGCTGGTGCTGAATGCGGACTACCGTCCGCTCAGCTATTACCCCCTGTCGCTCTGGTCGTGGCAGGACGCCATCAAGGCTGTCTTCCTCGACCGGGTCAACATCGTCGCCGAATACGAGCACGCCGTCTCCTCGCCGACCTTCTCGATGAAGCTGCCGAGCGTGGTCAGCCTGAAGGCCTATGTGAAGCCGTCGCGGCATCCTGCCTTCACCCGCTTCAACGTGTTCCTGCGCGACCGTTTCCAGTGCCAGTATTGCGGCACGCCTGAGGATTTGACGTTCGACCACGTCATCCCGCGCCATCGCGGCGGGGCGACGACCTGGGAAAATGTCGTCGCCGCCTGCTCGCCTTGCAATCTTCGCAAGGGTGGGATGATGCCGGCGCAGGCCAAGATGTGGCCGCTGCAGAAGCCTTATCAGCCGACGGTGCACGACCTGCACAACAACGGCCGGCTGTTTCCGCCCAACCATCTGCATGAAAGCTGGATGGATTATCTATACTGGGATGTCGAACTGGAACCTTAGAGTTCGGCACAAATCCGCCATGCTGGCCGCCTGGCGCAGCTTTCTGCGCTTCCGGTGCTCACGTACTTAAGTACGCTCCGCTCCGGTTCTCGAAAGCCGCGCCATCCGACTCAGCCTGCCGAATTTTTGTCCGAACTCTGCGTCGTGCCGCTCAATCTGGTTCAGTCACGTGCCAAGGCGCTGCGGAAGGCGACGGCGGCGAGGACGAGGCTGACGATGGCGTTCCAGCCGGCGAGCGACAGGCCGAGGATGCGAAGCGCGGCCTTGTCGCAGGAGGGCGGCACGAACTTGTCGAGCGCGTCGAGAACGCCCTTGCCGCCGGTGTCGACCGGACCGGCGCCGGCGGTGCAGTCCGCCGGGCCCTGCCACCAGGCCCATTCGACGCCGGAGTGATAGACGCCGAGATAGAGGCCATAGAGCATCAGCAAGCCGCCGATCGCCAGCAATCCGCGCGTCACCCAGGCCGGCGCGCGCAGCATAGAGGCGATCGCCGCCAGCACCATCAGCGGCACGCCGATATAGTAGGGGGTGCGCTGCTCGAGGCAGAGATGGCAGGGGATGTAGCCGCCGATATATTGGAAGGCCAGCGCCGAGCCTACGGTCGCGGCCATCGCGACGGCGAGAAAGAGCGCCGCGCGCGTGCGCTGGCGTCCGGTGTCGGCAGTCATGGTCGCTGTCATCGATGGGGATCCGTTGTTGCGTCGTTATCCGTGGGCGTATCTGACGAGGATATAGAGCAAAATCAGGGCAGCGGCGCCGGCGCCGACGATCAATCCCAAGCGCTTTTCGATGAACTCCTTGATCTCCTCGCCGTAGCGGCGCAGCAGCCAGGCAAGCAGCAGGAAACGGGCGCCGCGCGCCACGATCGCAAGGCCGATGAAGAGCAAGAGATTGACGCCGATGACGCCGGACAGAATCGTCACCACCTTGATCGGCGGCAGATGCGCCGCGCCCGAGGTGATCAGCATCAGGATGATGAAGCCGACGCCTGAAGAGGCCCGCATCGCCTCGAACTCGTCATATTTGCCGTAGAATTCGAGCACCGGCTTGGCCACCGCCTCGTAGGCATAGTGGCCGATGAACCAGCCGAAAACGCCGCCCAGAACCGACGCGGCGGTGGCAATCAGCGCATAGCGATAGGCGCGCTCGGGTTTCGACAGCGCCATCGGCAGAAAAAGCACGTCGGCCGGCACAAGGAACACCGAGCTTTCGACGAAAGCGATGAAGGCCAGCCACCATTCGGCGGATTTGCGCGCCGCCAGCGACAGGGTCCAGTCGTAAAGTCCGCGAAGCATCGGCTCTCCTAATCAGTGGCACCCCGAGGCGCTTAGCGGTTTTGGGCAACGACAGGCAGGAAGACAAGGACCCAAAGCGCCGCATCCGGCTTCCGGATGCGAGGCGCTTAACACTTCGTCTGTCTAGAAAGATTTTCCGCGCCGCACAATGTCTGCGTCGCCACGAGGCCGAAGGGTGCGCAATACCGGCAGTTGCGCCGGCAAATCCGCAACAGGCCAGTTGACGAAAGGCCGTCCAACCGTATAGTCCGCGCCCATCCAGGCCGCCCGGCCTGAGCCCCTATGGCGGAATTGGTAGACGCGCTCGACTCAAAAAGGGGTTTGTCTACCATGCGACGGAGTGTCGCGAAACATCGAACCAATATAAAAATCAAGACCTTAACGAATCAGACAGTCGGTCCTGTATCCCTCGCAAAGTCGCCGAGGTGCAGAATAGGAGTGGCGTCTACAATTGCTCGCGGCGCCAGTGGCGCACAAAGGGCATTCGTCGGCGAAGCTGGTGCACCACGAGGGCTTGCGCATCCACAAGCCTGCGGCGCCTCTGCGCCATGATCGTCGCTGGGGGGAAACTCCGGACTGCCGCCTCGAGCATTTGTGGCACAACTGCGACGTTCCCGGCGACGCTCGCCCGATCGCTGAGATCATTCGTATTCACGTTGATGACCCTATGGATGGACCGGCCGCCTCTTTGAGGCGTGCAGGGATAGTGGAAGTCGCTAATACGTATCCGGCCTGTCGATCGGCTCGTGGGCCGTGGCTTGAGGGGGATAGGCACGCACCGTTGGTCTCATTCGCGACGAGTCGAGGGGAAGCGAACTAGCAACGCGGGAAGAAGATGGCGAACGTGTTCGTCTCGTAGGCTACGGGAGCGGATAGAAGTTCACCGGCAGCCCCTTTTCCGCTGCGTATATCTGCCGCCAGGTAGCTAAGGTGTGGTTTTGCTTCCACACGGCTTTGCTGCTCGAGTTCGAGTACACGAGGCGCGCGCCGGTCCCCGTCACGGGGCCAAGCAACCCCACATGCCCGGTCCGCTTCTTTCCGTTCACCCACTGACTCGGCGAGATAATGATCCCGCCCGCCGGCACGCTGCTCTCCGACTTCGAGCCACCGAAGCTCGCCTTTAATGCATTATCGAAGTCCGTGGTCAGATCCGACTTCGTGACCCACCGATCGAGGCGGAACCAGATGAGGTGACGCACGGCCCAGAGGCAGGCGAGGTTCCCCCTGTCAGGACCCGTTTTCGACGAAAGCTTATCCACGGCAACCGGGAGGAGCTTCGCAATGCTCGCCATATCGTCGGCAGCCCTCGTCGAAACTTCCTCTTCCTCGATTTTCTTCCGGCGACCTATCGACGGCTTTTCCTTGGGCTCCTCTTTGGCCCCAATGCGCACGATTGTGTCGCCGGCGACGGCGACCCAGCCTTCCTCGCGTTGCTCGAAGAGCACCTGTCCCCCGTCGTGAAGCCCACGCTGCGTCACGACTAGGTACGTCACGTCGCCGACGCGCACCTCCGTCGCATCGTTCTCGTAGTCATCGGTGTCGTCGAGGAACGGCACGATCTCCGGGTATCGATACAGGAGCGACATGATGCTTCTCCGAGCGAGCGACGCAAGGACGCCCGCGACTTGGGACTTCTACTCTTTGTTGATCCCGGAGATCATAATCTTGGCAGACCCGGGAATTGCCAAGCTTGGGTTGTTTGCTCCCTCTTCCGACGAAGCCCCTCCACCTATCCCCAAGGTAAGTTCGACCTTGAAGATGCCATCCGGGAACAAATAGGGTTTGTTGCTCACGGCCGTGCCGCTCGCCTCACGTAGATCGGTTATGACATTCCGGAATGCTTCCACAAATCCAGTCTCGTCCGCCTGTGCATAACCACCCTCATGCGGCTCGAAGAGGTCGGGTCCGACGTCGAGGCGCTCGCCGTACAGATCCTTCATACGCTTATCGATTTCCTTAACAGTATAAAGGCTCTTAGGGCCTGCCGCCTTTCTGAGCTGGACATGCGGCCAGTCCTTAAAGCTCGACCAATGCCCCCCTGCGTTAAGCCCGATCTGCTTGGTCTCGGCGAGGTCGGCGTAAACGTGATACCCTTTCACCCCGCCATGAACGGCATCAGGATCCCATTCGGGCTTGCCGTTGACTTCCCAGTAGCAATCCACCGCTTCGCCCCATTGGTGCCAACTCATGCCTGGTAGCGCGTTCGTCACATGCTGCCCTTTGGGTGCACTCGTCTGCTCAAGCACATCTGCAAGAAAGGGCGCGCCTTGCGCCCGAAGGGAGGAAACAGCCGCCTTGATCTGCGTAGCACTTCGCGATTGCTTCCAAAGCTTGGCCTGAACCTGAGGCGTTCTAACTCCGCCGGACGCCACCATCTTGACGCCCTGCTTCGCGCATTCCTGGATGAGCAAAAGGGTGCGGGCTTCCATGTCCGGATCGAGACCTTGTAGTGCACCCGCGGCAAGCAGGATTTCCCACTCTTCGTCAGCGGCCGCCGCAGTTGGCTTTACGAGAGCAGCAAGACTGCTAAACGCGCCGAAATCTTTGCCACCTTGAGCTTCGTTATAGTCGACGCCGATCCCGCACAGCTTAGTGGACGGATACTTCTGCAGAAGGCTCCAAAGATTGCTGTCTTTGAAGGCCCCATAACCGCTCCAACCAGTGGACTGTGCAAGCCATGTAAAATCAACAAGGCCCTTTTTGAGCAGCGTTGAGCAAGTTAGCCCACTTCCATATACGCCGATTCTGTAAATAGAGCCGGCAGCAGCCATTGAATCCCTGATACCTTTAAAGTACGGGACAATGCGCTGCTTTATGCTTGACTCGCTGACATCGAAGTCGATGGCAAAATAGATGGCTGAGCCGCTGGGCTGGCCGATCGCCTCACGCCCATACTTAATCGAATAGTCTGCATCCAACTTGCCAGATGCATAAGAAAAGAGCGAAAGGCTCGTTCCGATCTCGTGGACGACCGCAATGCTCAGCTTTTCCGCAATAAGCTTTGTTGCTTCCGATTCCCTGATGATTTTCCACGATCCCTGTGGGGCGCGACAATAATAACGTATGACTGTGTTTATACCCTCCTTCTTTAGGCACTTAGTGATATTTGTCGTTTTACTGCTGGCATCTATGATCGGAAATTTCCCTCCCAATCTCTGGTACTCGAGTACAAATTCGTCATATTCATACTCAGAGATATCAAGATCGAGGCCCTCAAGCTCTGTTATCATAACTCATCCTCCCCCTTAACATTGGCGACGACAAACTGAACTCGTCACATTAGAAAGTCAAGATATGCATCTTGACTGCACTGATATGCATTCTCGGTGGACATTGAAATATTGACCAACCATTTGATTTGCTTAAGAATTTCATATTGCGCTGCGGCGCACTAAGGCAGCTAAGAGGTACTTCAGGCTGCAAATTGCATCCTGTGCTGTATATTCATCAACCCGAGGCCAACTTCTGATCTCATTGCGGTTGTTCTGTTATGCCCTTTGCTTGCGCTTGCGAGTGCAGCTGTCGGCTGGTTCGCTATCCGCGAGATGAACAACCACATGTTCCGCGAAATCCAATTAGAAGCGCTCAACCTGCATCGAAGGCCATCAGCCAAGCGTCAGGGAGGTGTCGTTTGGCGCAGTAGCGCTGCAAGCGACCGCGTGTCCTTTCTCCGCGACCCAAGCCCAGATACCGGACGGCGTTGCGCCAGTAGATATTCTGCAACTGGTCCGGCGTGAAGCCGGCGAGGCGAAGTTGCGCGTCGAGATTTGCGAGATAGTTGTTGTTGTCGAGTTCCTTGGCGATCATGGTCCAGTCGGTGCCGTACATCAGGTGGCGCACGTCTGGATCGTAAGCAATACGGAACGCTTCCAAACGGCGGCGGATCTCAGGGCGCTCTTCTTCTTGGCTATCCGGGAGTGTCAGTTCGCTGAGATAGCTCAAATCAGCGAACAGAAAGTCACGACCATCGTCCTTGATCGTCTCACCGATAATGTCCTCCCACACTGGCCCAGAGTACTTATCTGCCTCGCATCTTAGTCCCTGAGGGGCATTGGCCCCAATGTCGAGTGCTTCGTCGAAGCCGCCGAAATGGGCAAGGTTGATTCGAAGGCGAGCATAGTTCGGCTTGGCAAGCACTTTGCGCCACCACTCGGGGCTTGCACGACGCCCATAGCCGCAAACTGAACCAAGGCTGTTTTCCGCATGCGCCATGATCGGCAGATCTTCGGCCGCGCACCAATCGTATAGTTCCATAAGCGCGTGTTCAATGCTCTCCCCTTTTGGGCCTTCTGGCACTTTCGGAACCCCGAGCTTGTGGTTCTCAATGGGCTGAAATCCCATCGGCGGATAGAGCTTGACGCCAACGAAGCCGCAGTCGTTGATGGCATGCTTGACTACCTTTAAAACGTCGCGGTCTTCTGCCGAGCGGCGCGGATCGAAGCCCACCATGCTGTGCATGTGCATTCCGGTAGATTGCGCTATGGAAACCTGAAGCGCATCCATGACATCCACTTGTTCGGCGATGGACGAGATTGGCGGCTTGCCCAACCAACGATGCATATCGAGAAAGCTCGGCGTGATCATCTGCACGCAGCGCTTGTCTGCGAAGACCCGGATATATTCCCGCGCGATGGCCTCACGGCTGCCCAGCAGCAGACGAGCGAAATCTATATAACGTGCGATTTTCGAACCTTTGCCCTTTAGTTGACGGGCCACCTCAACCGATTTGGCTTTGTCGAGCGGCTCTCCACGTGCCTTGGCCGTCACAACCCCGGCTTCGGCGTAGATCTGGTTGAGCAGATCAGAGTAGTCGGGCTCGGCCTGGTCGCCGGCGATCGATTGAACGACCTTGTTTGGCGTGCGCTGGCTTTGATCAAGAGTCAGCAGTGCATCTGCCACTGCCTCGTTCTGGCGGTTGTCCAAGTGTTCGGGTGTTTCCATCGGCTGATGGCGGCGCAGATTGGCGGCTTCTCGCTTCGCGGTAATCGTATTGGCACTGAGGATTAAAACCAGCAGCACAACCAGCGCGTCGACAATACCGCCCGCCCGGGCAACTTTTAGTTCCGGAAAGACCTCTTCCCGGTGCTCGCCGAGCACGACATATCTGACAAAGCCTTCAACTGACACGTCCGAAGCGTTGAAGAGGTGGCAGTGGACATCGATGATGTTGCCCCGTCCATCCGCAATGCAGATTCCCGGGGGTAGCGGTCGCGTTACGCAGGCGGGCAGTATCGCGGCGGCTGCTGCACCACCCAGCCACTGTAGCAGTATCCGTCGATTTGGGATGCCCACAGCATCCCCAACCAAGTTGCGCATTTGGCTGCCCCCTCGTTTCCCCAGGGTAATGTGCGTCAAAAAGGACCTGCTGTCGATCTATCCGATCGCCCAGCATCACAGCTCTAACAGAGAACAATCTCCAGACGCGGGCCGATGCGCAGCCTGTGGGGGAATGAACGTCTGCGATCCCAAAAATGGCTAGATTGAGCGACCATAAGGGCAAGAATTTCGCTGCGAACCGCGGAACGGGGTGTGGCACCTACGCGTCTGAGGTGCCACAACAGAAGTCGCGGGATCCCTCACAAGGACCGCGAACGGACCGCTGGTTGCACGCGACTTCACACTGCCTGAGGTCCAAATCCAAGGCTGAAACTGCGGTGCCATGTTGTTTAGAGAGCTGGCGACGACGGCTCCCAAGGAATTTCACCCAGGCGAGGGAACAGAAAAGCAGCCCGAATTGCGATCAGCCGCGGCCGAGTGCGTAAGTAAGCTCAACTTCGCGGTCTCGAGAGCGGGATTGTATCCCGCATCCAACGCGGCGGCGCCAATTGGCGCTGTCCTTTCCAACCGACATTGTTGTCACGACAACGCTCTGCCGATCCATGAACCAGCTGACCTGTTGATGAAATCCTCAAGTCGGACCATCGGACTTGGATCAGCAATGCGGGGACCAGATCTGGACACGAGCATAGGTGTTTTTCAGAAGATTACTGATTCCTAGATCGACCAAAGGGACTTGGTCCCTTCAAAAATCGCTACCGCATTTGGAACAGATACAATGAAAAGGAGCCCGGCAAACGCTACTGCCGCAGCGCTCCAGTTGGCGCTCGCTAACAAGTAGGCGAGTAGGGCTGCCTTCAGTTCGATAAAGGCCGGTTCGATAGCAAACCTGAGCAAAGCTCCGATGAGACGAACCATAAGGCGCTCCAAGCATGGATGGTCATGACCCCCGCGTGCGGGCTGCATTGAAAATCGTCCGGCATCGCTCGGCTTTGAGCAAGCAGAAACGCACAGAATTCCTTGCGAAACCGCTCTGGACTTCATGGAACACGTTGTGGCACATACGCGACCGGGGAGCCACGCAGGAGTCGCGGGGGTCCCTGCAAAGACCATGAACGGACTTGGTGGTTGCATGCGGGTGTGGTGGAATTGGTAGACGCGCTGGATTCAAAATCCAGTTCCGAGAGGAGTGCCGGTTCGACCCCGGCCACCCGCACCATCCTTCTGTCGGTCCTTTGGTCATCCCAATCAACGGGCCCTTTTCGGTCGCTTTACCGGTCTTTTCCAGCCGCTTGAGTGCCAATCTTGGCTAGGAAAACCTTGATCTCCAATCGAGAGTCCGAAGTCGATGTCCGGAGAAGAGCCTAAGCCGGAAAATGAACAGCCGGTTCCCGGGGTCACCTTTGTCGTTCCGATCGAAGCGTTTCGATCCGACGTGGTAGTCACCGCAATTGGTGCAACACCCGTTGTCGATAACAATGACATTCACTCGCGCCTAACAGCCACGTCGTCTGCCGCGCGCGAGACGGGAGACACGTCGTCTGCCGACGCCCTGCACATCCTCGCAGGCATGGCCTCATATCATTTCGTGTCAGAGGATCGTGTCGAACCGTTCCGGCCGATGACTATCATGGACGGCCGAAGGTCACTGATCCCAAGCGATCTCCTTGCCGCTCAGGTGAAGGTGCTGGCAGAGTTAGGCGCGGACATAGGTCACCCCGCGCTGCGGGCTCGCGTCAATGACGTTTGTCGGCATCTGAATCGAAAGGACGTTGCGGCCGGACTTCGCGCGGTTGACGCATATGTGATGTGCGTCGAGGCGGTGCTTAAGGGCGAGGCCGTGTTCGATTTCGAGCAAAGCAACCCTGCCAGTGTCTCAGCATCGAAGTTCCTTAGACGGGCGACGGTCGTGGCCAGTTCGATGGGATGGAACCGGTCGGACTTCGATCCGCTGCGGAAGATCATCGATGACGTAAGCCAGCGGGCTTTGGACAACGACGACGCTTGGGGATTTATCCACATCGGTCCTATCAACCTCGACAAGGGCATATGGGAGCGGAAGGCGTTCGCCGATGCCGCTGAGAAGCTGGCGGGGCTTGAAGCCATTGCCAGCGACCACGTTGCTCAGCGGGAGCTATGGGAGTTAGCCGCACGCGCTCACCATCGCGAGAAGGACGAAGCCAACGAGAATAGAAGCCTGATAGCTGCGGCGGAAACCTATGTCGGCAATGCCGACGCGCGGGCAGAATCTGCCATGGTGCAGGCGTCCTTTCTCGACCACGCAATTCAAGCTCTGAGGCCAATACCGGGCACCGCAGAGCGGCGGAAACAATTGCAGGATCGCCTGAATGAGGTGCAGCCGCGTATCCGCGATGAAATGCCCAGCTTCTCCCATGAAGTGAACGTCACCGAACAGGTGGAAGAGGTCGAAGCCTATGTAAGTGGGAAGCCGCTGGCAGATGTCATCCGCATCTTGCTAACCTGCGAGAGATCGCCAGACCCGGAAGCTCTGCGGAAAGAGGTTCTGGAGTCCTCCTACAATAGCATCTCGGCAATTATGCCGATGACCGTAAGTGACAGTCAGGGTCGGACTCGATTCAAGGCTCCGGGCCTATCTCATGCTGGCCCGCCTGACGAAGATCAGGTTCGTTTTCTTGTGAACCAGCAGGAGCAGTTCCGTCGTCAAAACGCGGTGTCGGTCAAGATCAATACGATCCGCCGAGTCATCATGTATGAGCATCACTTATCGGTAGACATCCTTCTGCCGATCATGATGGCTAGCCCCTTGGTGCCACCAGACCACGAGTTCATTTTCGCGAAGGGAGCCATCCGGTTTTTCGCAGGCGACGACATGGAGGCCGCGCACCTCATGCTACCGCAATTGGAAAACTCACTGCGCTACGTGCTGAGCCTGTCAGGCGTTGAGACAAACAAGATCAATGCGGACGGTACGCAGGAAGAGGCCATGCTGAGTCGCCTTCTGGAGACTCACCGCGAGGCGCTTCTAACGATCTTCCCGCCATCGGTGTTGCAGGAGTTGGACCTTCTTTTCAATTTCCGTGGCGGGCCGTCCGTGCGCAACGAGCTTGCGCACGGAAAGATGTCCGATAGTGATTTCTGGGGCTCCGACGTAGCCTATTCCGTTTGGTTGGTGATCAGAATGGCAGCTATCCCGGCGTTTCGGGTGTGGTCGGACGTGGCAGCGGAGATGACGCGTCGAGGCGGTTGGTAGAAAATGCGCTGCAATGTCTGGTGCCAAACTGCCGAGTCTTCAAACTACGAATCTGGGGGTCAGGAGTTCGAATCTCGCCAGGACATTCAGTGAAATCAACGGGTTAGGAAGCCCGATGCATGGGTCATCTCCAGTGAGCGGGAATTGCAACCATATTGCTACCATTTCTGTGCTGGGCATAGCGTCTACCGGCCAAACGGCGATAGAGAGGGCGAATCCGGCTGAAGGACCTGCATTTTAGCTGTAAAGTGTGCCCCGACACTTGGTGCATTTAATGAGAATTGTTTGGACTCACCCGCGCGGGCCGTTGTCTTGCCATTGGATGGGTTTTATCTCCGAGCGAAAGACGACGCCTGCTTTTTCCATCGCGGTGAGGTATCGGTAAACGCTCTTGCCTGCATCGCTGCGCATCTCAACATACGTCTTAATCCCGTGCGCCACGAGGCCAACCACGACCCCCGATCCTATTTGAACGACGCCCCCGAGAGGTGCGGAGAGTAGTCCGGCCACGCCTCCGGCAGAGGAGGCGCCAGCCACTGCGAAAGCACCCTCGATGAGGGCAGTCATGGCATCTCTGCCGGGATCGAGCAGATTGAGGCCGAGCAAACGTCGGCAATAGTTAGACATGTTCGCCCTGTCGTTGCGCCAATGCGCCAAGATCGACTCCGCGTGATCTCGGAAGGCTTCATCCCGCATCGTGCCTTCGTACATGGCGCCTATGTCTTGGGCTCGAGTCGCAAGCACGCCGATCAGAGTGCGGATAGCTTCTCTATCATCTCCCAATTGGGTGAGTTCCTTGGGACCAAGCTCAGATGTATCGCAGGCCAAACCGACTACAACTTCGAACAATTCATGAGCGGTCGCCTTCCGTGCCAACGGCCCCGGCCTACCGCGAATCACACCGTCGTATACATCGTCAACCCTCAAGCTCTGCAGCTGTTCGTGAAGAGTGCCTGAGCGCTTGTCCCCCACAATATGCGCGCCCTCGGTCAAGGCGCATGCAACGGCGAGAGTCGACATGATCGCCTCCCCGAGCATGGGATGCATCGCGATGTATTCGGAGTTGATGTCGAATGCTTCCCGCTGGTCGGGTCTCCAGGCTAGGCGCCGGTCAGCCAGAACTTTGCGCAGAGGGTACTCAAGCTTACGCTGATGCATCTGGAAGCCCCACGGTTCCTCTGCAGGACGTTCGTGCAACGTACGATCCTCGCTAAATCTCTGACGAAAACTCTTGCGTCGAGCATCAGCATCGATCCGCAATGCCAGTCGCTCCTGGGCCTCTCGCACAGAGTTTTCGAAAAGGGGAGCGGCCGCCAGCAGTGGAGATCCGTCTCGTGAGTTTGCTCGTCCATAACGCTGGATGGCGATCGAATCCCCTTGCACATTTGGTTCAGGGATGATCCGCTGCACTTGATCGAAAAGCAGCAGCGTCGCCTTAAGCCAGCCTTCGTCCTCGATCCGCATGTAGGGATAGTAAAGCGCTTTCTCCACAATGAAGCCCCCATCGTCGATCGAGTATATCAGCTCTCGCGAGCTGAGCACCAGAGAAAACGGAGACTTTTGGCGCTCACCGATCGGACGAGTTAGTGCCCTCCGTATCAGCTTCTATATGCTGTTGATTGCACCGAGCCTTTTCCACGTTTCATGTCCGTAATTTTTGCCAATCGCCCAACGCTGAGGTAGAAGAACTGCCAGCGGTGACGGCCAATCCACGAAAGTTATGCATTTTGACTAATGTGTTATCATTCACAGGGTGGAAAGTTGCTTCAGTATCCTATCGATACCTAGGCGACCGGCGCCCCAGACATTCTCGTCTAGAGTCTCGCTTTGGTCCTTGGTACGAAGGATCGCAACGATCTTTGCTGGTGTGAGCGTCGGGTTCTTCTCCAACATGAGTGCGATGGCGCCGGCAACATGCGGCGCAGCAAAGCTGGTCCCTGCCCCAAGATCGTAGCGATCCGTGGTGCCCGGCGGGGGCTCCTTTGCCTTCGGATCGGGCGGAACCGCAGCCAGAACAAACTCACCCGGCGCTGCAATGGTGAGTGCCGGGGTGGTTCCGTCAGCGGCCGGACCTTGCGCTGAACTGCCAGCGATCTTGTGATCAGTGGCTGCGTTGCCCTTGCCGTCCTTGGTAATGAAAGAGGCGACGGTTACCATATTGGGTACGGCGACCGGGACGGTGATTGTCGAAGCCTCGGATACCAGACCCGCCGGCCCAAAACTGACGCCGCCGCGACGTAACGCGCCCCAGGTTATCCAGGCGTGCCACTTGACGTCGGCGGTCTTGGGAGCATTTAGCCGGATTGTCCATGTCCCGCTTATTGGCTTTAACCACAGGACCACCGCGCTGAGCCCGAGCTGGTCCGGCCGTTTTCGGTTGCTCGCCATAATCAGAGAAGCAGGCGCCGTGCAAAGTCCGTCATAGGGGATGTCGTAGGCTGGACCTTTCGGCGGCGTGATGGTCGCGCCCAGCTTGGGATCGCCCCCGCCATATCCGTACCAGATCTGAACGCGAATCCGCGAGGCAAGTTTGGCCACGGCTGGGGTCATGGCAAGCTGCAGGCTGACAGACGTGTTTTTCTTGATCGAGCCAGCGGCATGTCCGCCAAGACCGCCGCCGTTGCCGGCGCTCTTGACCAACGCAATGCCACTGGCGTCGATGAAGGATTTGAACCAGCGTTCGACTTGCCCATCGGGTAGATGCGGACCGTGATGCTCGCCAGCACTGAGGTTTATCACCGCAGGTTTGCCCTGCATCAGCTTGCGCAGAAACCGCATCGCCATCGCCCAGTCATGCGGCGAGCGCATGACCACGCCGATCAGGTCGGCCTCGGGAGCAATGCCTATCGTGTTGCTGTATGCTCCGGTGCTCAGACGACCGTTTCCTGCCGCTATGCTCGCCACGCGAGTGCCATGTCCGCTGCCGCGTAGCATCCTGAGATTTCCTGAGAGTTTTTCCCGACGCTTTGCTTGCTGCTTGCTCTCTCCACTTATTGGTTTGCTTAGCGCAAAGTCGATATCGGCCTTGGAATAGACCAGTCCTTTCTGGAAGCCGTCCGGCGCGCCCAGACCGTCAATCGGCGCAATCTTGCCGCTCGGATTCATGTCCCACAGCGTCAGGAAGCGCGTCGAGCCGTCGGGATTGCGAAGTGATTGATGGAAAACATCTATGTTGGAGTCGATCAGCCCGATAATTACGCCCTTGCCGGTTAGGCCCTTGAAGCTTTGCTTTCCATCCGTGCCGGTAGTGATTTCGTTTGGCGTGTTGACCACTTTGCGGCTCACATCCAACTCCGGGATGAAATCGGGCAGAAGCTGGAGGTAACCAATGTCGGGATCATCAAGCAGCCGGCCGACTGTCCCCAGCGGCATCTCAACAAGAGCCGTTCCATCTTCGATCGGTGCCAGCAGGCTCATGCCTTTTTCGGTCAGGCCCTGGTCAGTGCCGCTCCAATCGAGCATCAATTGCACGAGGCGCTGCTGCGGCTCGTAACGAAGCAGCAGTTCGAGATCCGGGTCGAGCGTTGCCAAACCTGCCCCCATTGCTGGTCGATGCCGTCCATCGTCATCGTTTCAAAAGTAATGCCACAAAGCAACATTTTATTCTCACGCACTTTACTTATTGCATATGGCGCAAATTTGTACTTTGCTGGTGATGAACAGGGGAGCGGTGTTTTCCCCGGCGGTGGGGACTGCCATGAGCAAGAGGGCGTCGGGCAAGACTGCTGACGATCATATTGCATTCATCGCCATCCAGGCTACGCTGGACAACGATCGACCTGGGAGCTTTAACGTCGTTGCCGTAGGCACCCGCGCCGGAAAACCGGAAGAGTGGCGCTATGCCCGTCTTCCGCTGAAGACATTCCTCGATCTTGGCTCGCGATCACGCACTATCTTCGGGAGCATGGTTCAGGACGGCCTGGTCGATCCTGGAACCATTGCGCCCGACGACGCGCCGGGGCCGACGTTGGAGCCGAAGCCCCAAGCCTATTCCAATGTGGTGCTGGTTGCCTTCTACACCTACGATCAGGATCGGGTGGATGGTGGGCCACAACCGATCGCGCGGCTCGACACCGCGGGCTTCATCGAAAATGGAGATGGCAGTCTCGATCCTGGACTTCCCACCGCCGGTAAATGGCAAGTATCGACGCTCTATATCGTGCCGCATGCCACTCAACGCGGCGTTCTCAACGCTTTCGAGCTGCGTGCACATGTGCCAATGGCGCTCAACGGCCACGATGTCAGTTCCACGGACAAGAATGGTGATCGGTTCGACAGCCGGATTTTGCTCCAGCTGTCTGCTACGCAGAAGGCAAAACCGCGTTCACTCTGGGACAAGGCCTCGTCTTCGGGCGCGGTGCCGGCTCCGACGGCGGAGCGGGACGCGCTGTTTGATGACCTTGCGTTGACGATCACCACGCGTTCCTTTGCCTCTGGAGACACCCGCCCTTCCCTCGACGCAAAGGACAAGCGGCTGTCGGAACTGGGCTACACAACCCAACAGGGCTCGATGAGCGTTATCCCGCTGTGGGCGGACAAAGGGCTCAAGCAGCCTGGCACAGCAGTAACAGTTCGTCGATGGTGGGGATTCAGGGTCGCGGAGTATCGGGTCGGGACAAGTATTGCGAGACGGATTATTCTTCGCCTCGAATGTCAGTACGAGCCGTTCATTGACATCGGATCGGATAGTTTCCGCGGCGCCACCAAAGCGCTACTGACCAATCTGGTCCCTGATGCCAACACCATAGCGGCCTCGTTGAAAATCCCCATCTTTTCCCAGGAACAGCGACTGCAAGACATTTCCGCGGATCTGACCCCAGGTCAGCCGGTACGGTGGATCATCGCCGCGCGCCTGGAGGCAAAGGCCAGTTCCATAGCACTGGCCCAAGCCCTGATCGCGGGCTTGGACACCACTGGCATCGCGGTTGAGAGCGCGCTGCGGCGAATTGCCGACGGCTCCCAGATCAGTGCGCTGCCACAGCTGTCCGGTTTTTCGGTGCCCGGTGTGGGCCTGCCCTGGCATATCGTTGGGCAGTTGGTGGAAACCCGCGCCTGGCGACGGCTGATCCGACTGGCCACCGGGAAGGACCCGGCCGATCCGCGCCGGGCGGTGATCTGGAACGTCGTTGAGCCGAGGATGCAGGACGACTACTGGAACCCGCCGAAGGTAGCCGGCGACAATTTGCGCCTAACGGCAGCGGCGACGTTTCGCGGTATCGTGTCAAGCGATGGCGCGGTTTTGGGGAAATCGATCAGGCTGGCAATCCTGGCGCCTGGCCGTGCGGCGTTCGACAGCGCCGAAGACGTGCCCTGTACCCGCTGGCCATCATACCAGCCGGCCGTCACCGCCCGCGATGATTTTGCCGCCGTTGACGAGGGCGTACGTTTCGGCCTGCGCGTCGAAGCGATGCCTGACAACTTGGACGTGGTGATTGGGGCGTTCCGGCTGGTTCTGGGGACTGGCGGGCCGGCCAGCGCGCAGCAGACGCGTGACCAGATGTGCCTGATCCGTCAGTATAACGGTTCCGGCACGCGACTCGCGCACGGCGTCGAGCTTGCGCTGACCCTGCCGGTCTACGGCTTGCTGCCTGGAGGGCAAGACGCGCCGAGCGGGGTGGCCAGGGCGGCAACCCGGGATGCGACACGCCAGCTGCTGGCCGATGAAGTGAGGCCCGACGCAAGCGATCCACTGCTGTTTCCTGCCACTGATCCGGCGGTGAGCCGCTACGAACTGGTGGTGCGCGAGACGGCCGGGCGCGGGCGCGACCACGAGGTCCGGCTCAAGTTGCGCAGTGTCAACGATGACCGGACATCCGCAGCGACCGGGATGATCCTAGTGATCGACCCGGAGCCGTTCCGGGTTGCTGGCGTTCGCTACATCGAACCCCGCGGCGCCTCGAGCGACGAGGCAAACGAAGTCGCGGTCTGGAATGCCGGAGGCGAGGGTGGGCTGTCCTGGCGGGTCAGGGATGAGAACGAACGCGTCGAGTTGCTGCTGCCGCCGCAGGTCATTGGCGAGGCGATGGAGAAGAACAGGGCCGACGACGCTACGAGGCCGCCCGATATTTCCCCCGGCAAACCGGCAGCTGTACGGTTCGGAGCCCCGACTGTCGTCGAGATCGATCCCACCTATGCCGATACCGGTTATCATGAACCGGGCTGGAACCTGCGGCGCATTCTTGGCTTTCCCGGTCAACGGTCGCCGGGCGCGCGCCTGCGCCAGCTGCGCGCCGAGCTCGTCTATGGCCTTACCACGCGGCTGGTGCCGCAGACCGACATCTGGATAACCGAGATCGGGGCGACGATCGGGGTACCGCCGCAGAAATACGCTGACGCCGCAGCACCGCAGAGCCCGAAGGGACAGCACATTGCCCTGGCCAACGCGGTGATCGGCGCCGAAAAGCGCCGACTGTCCGTTGAAAAGCTATGGGCTGGCGCGCCCGATCAACCACTGCGAATAGAACGCGGCCTTTCGTTCGGGCTGCGGCATCGACGCCGCAACGCCGATGGCTCGCTGACCGATGGCGGACCGGCGACACCCTTCCGCTGGCCGGTACCCGGCGATATTCCCGCGGACCTGCCACTGTCGCCATCTCAGCGCGCTCTCATCGACGGCACTTTCACGGTGTCGCGCGATGATCGTGACTCGTTTTCGGGCGGCGTACCATGGGCGTTTGAAAGCGCCAACATCCTCAGCGAGGTCTATCGGGAGCCACTCAGCGAGTCAGGGCGCATCGAGGACGTCCACCTGTCGGCACTTGGCGCATGGGCCGGGCAACGGGCGCTGTTTGCAGAAGACAAGTCGGTGATCGATACCGAAGTCACGATGGGGCGGGTGCAGCGCTACAAGCTTGAGCGCATCGGCCGCATCGGGGCGCTGTGGCATCGGGCCAAGCACGTCATCATCTACGAGCGCACCGTTGTGCCGCCGCGCCAGTTCTATAATCGCCCTCCGATTGGAGCGCAGCAGGACGAACATCTGGGCCGGCCAGTGCTGCGCAAGGTGGAAGAATATGTCGAGCTTCTGCAGCCGATCAGGCGCTACCCCGAGAATGGCACCTCAATATCGGCGGCGGGATTTCTCACCGGCGTCGAGTTCAAGTCGAAGCGCATTCCCGTCGACAGCCGCTGGGGCGGCGATGTGCGGCGCGAAGGATGGGCGGTGCCGTTGTGGAACACGGCATTCGCGGAGCCGCCGACCAACAAGCACTCAGGCGCGCGGGACAATCCGGACGACCCGTCACTGGTCTACCCCAAGCCGCAGATCCGCTGCCTGTTCGCGGCGGCTGACGGCGGCGAGGCCGCGATCGAGATCGATGAGCCACAGAAGCTGGTTTTCTACACCTCGACGCTGGCGGGAGAACGCGGCGACAACACTGACGTGTGGCGTGCGGTGCGCGATGTCGATTTCGTCGATCTACCGGTCCCGGTGGCAGGTCAGCTGAAACCGAACAGCGAGCAGCTGACCGACGCCATGCTGGCGCCCGAGCCAGCACATGTACCCGGCTATGAGCGGCTTACGCTGAAGCTCAAGCTGACCGAGGAAACGGTGGCTCTGATGCATGGGCGCGCTGGCGATGGCCCAAGCGCAATGATGCACAACGTCACCATAGCACGATCGAGCCCTGCGACCGGCACCAACGCGGCCACATCGCGGGCGGCGCTGGTGGACTTGAGCATGTTTGCGGCCAACACACGCGCCGAGATTGACGGCGCCATCGGCCGCGCCTTGGGCGTGCTTGAACGTCTGGACCCCAAGCTCAACCGATCCAGCACTGGCACGGCCAAAGATACCATCAAGGCTGCCATTCGTGCTGCGCTCCAAAAGCCGCTCGGGATCGCCGTTGGAAATGTGCCCGATGTCGCCGCGACACTCGGTGGCGCAATCCCGAAGGACAACGGCACGCTGCGCAGCCGTCTGACCAGCGATGCCACCGCCGAAGTGTCCCGGCTGGCCAACGCGGCAAGGGCCTTGCTGGACGAAGCGCTCGACGGTGTTCAGCGCCCACTGCGTGCGGCTGGTGGGTTCGCGTCCGGGGCACAGGCCCTGCTCAAAGCGCTGCAGATACCGGGTTCGACCGATTACTATGAACTGCCGGAAGATCAGCGCATCGAGCTGGTCGATACGCTGCGCGATGTGCGCGAGCGGCTTTGGGATGTCGCCGACGACGTCAAGGCCGATCTCAAGGGGCTGGCCGAGCGTGCGACGTTCGACATCGCGAAGGTCGTCGTGGCGGCCGGTGGCGAGATTCGTGCCCAGGGTGCTGAGATCGACAAGTATCTCATCCTGGTGAGCACTGCGCTGGACGAGCTTCTAACAGCGCTGAATGCCGCCGCGGGCACGATCGACGATGCTGTGATGACTGCAGCGGTCAAGACAAAGGCTGCTCTCGATCCATTCGCCAAGGCGGTTGCTTCGGTGCGCGGGAAGATCGACACCGGAAGCAACTCCACGTCTCTGCGAGCCTTGACCACAATTTGCAGCGCCATCGAATCCGGGGCCGATCTTGCCACCACGACGTTGATGCGCCTGAATGTCGGCGACCAGATCGGGCCGGTCGATGGCGTCGTAAGAAGCGGGCTGAAACGGATCATAGATTTCGCAGCCACCCTACGCTCGACACTTGAAACGTTGGTCGACGGGGTGGCAGACGCTAGCGGACCGCTGGCCGCGCTGCAGGCACAGGCGGACCAGGTCGTGCAGCAGACGATCTTGACGCTAGACCAGGCGGTGGATGAGCTCGCCGAGCAGCTCACCGACGAAACGTTGATGGAGTTCATCGTCAGGGCTGTCGTTGCCCTGTCGCAGCAGGTCGAGGGAGACGATTTCACCGGTTGGGCGAACGACGTCATCGACGCCCTCAAGGATCTGTCGGCAGGCATCATCCATGCCACAAAGACGCTTGAGGATGCCGTACTTGCGGCAGACAAGGTTGCGCGTACCAGAATCGACCAGTTCGAAGCCGCGGCCAGAGCAACGATCACCGCGGCGGTCGACCAGTTGTTCGCCGCCGCCAATGCCATCGAGGACTTGCTGCGTTCAGTGCTGAGGACCGATCTTTCCGGTGCCGTCCTTGCGGCATTCGGCCTTGACCAGCCTGAGGCAATCGCCAGGCAGATTCAGGATGCGGCTGAAGCCGCCGTCGACAGTGTAACGCAGGGCGGTGAGCGTTATCTGGAAGAGGTAAAGGCTGAAATCTACGCGAGTGCGGCGCGGGCAACGCGCCAGATCGAGGAGCGTGGCCGTCAACTGCTCGGCAGCATTCAGAGTTCGGTGGCCGAGGCGCTCGGCAGCGATCCTTTGGCTCTAGCCGATCAGGCTGTCCGCTTGGCGCAAGAGGGCTCAGACGTTCTGCGGCTGATCCGGGCTGTCGGTGATCCACCCAAGAACGATCGGCTGGGGCTCAACAGACCCCAGGTCGCCTATGTGCTTAAGGAAGTCGACAAGATCATCGACATCACGCCCGCGGTGTCGCTGGTCAACCGGGTGTCCGACACGCTGGCAGCCGTCGACCAGGCGGGCAAGGCGATTGGCGACCTGATCCCTGGTATGGGCTTTCGCCTGCCGACCGGCAGGCTTGCCGAGAACATGGTGCCCGACGCCCTCAAGGACCTGTCCGTCGCCAAGTTGATCCCCAATATTGGTGGGCTCGACCTGCGCGGGCTGCTGACCCGGGCCGGTTTTCCGGACCTCGACGATCTTGAGGCCGTCAAGATAACGCAGGGCTTCGACAAGGCCGAGCGGCGTCTTTGGATGAAGGCGATCATCGACGTGCCTTTTGCCGAGCCCGTCGACATCATCACGTTCGGACCAGTGACCCTTGCCGTGGACGAGGCGCTGTTCTTTGCCGAATCCAGCATGACCGCCGGGCTCGAAGGGTCGACGCAGCGGATCACCGGCAACATCACTGGCGACTGGCGTGTGGTCTGCGGCGGGCAGGACATCATCACCTTCAAGCGTACCGGGCTGTATTTCGACGAGAGCGGCAAGCTCGATTTCAAGATCGCACCGGAGCGGGTTGAACTGGCCGATGCGCTCGACTTCCTCACCAACTTCCTTGCCGTGTCGGGCAAGGGAGAGGGCCTTGTCGTCGAGCCCTTGATGCGCGGCAGTGTTCCGGCGGGCGTCGCAGCAACGCTTGATCTGGCGTTGCCCGATCTGACGCTAGGTGCCTTTGCCATCACCAGCCTTTCGCTGCATGTGATGTTTGGCGTTGCCGCGATTCCAGAGTTCGAAATTATGTGCGAGGTCTCGGTGGCGCAGCGCATCGCGCCGTTTACACTCAGCGTCTGGATCCTCAATGGCGGCGGCTACCTGACGCAGCGCATGTCATTCCGGCCGACATCGCGACCCAAGGCGGTTTTGAGCTACACGCTCGATGTGGGCATTGTCGCCGGTGTTGGACTGGGATTCAGCTTCGGCGTCGTTTCGGGCGGGGTCTGGCTGCAGATAGGCTGCTCGATCGCCATCACCTGGACCACCGAGCAGGGCGGCAACTCGACCGTGGTCACTGTTTTCATCCTGGCGCGCGGCAATGTCGACATAGCGGGCCTGGTGACCGCCAACATCATGCTGCTGCTTGAGGTTTCGTATGACGGTGCCCGGATGATCGGGCGCGGTACGCTGCGCCTGAGCTTCAAGATCAGCATGTTCTACACGCTCAGGATCAACCAAGGCGTCGAATATACCTTCATCGGCAAGAAAAGCGAGAAGGCCGGCAGCGACGACTATGCCGGGGCGTATGCCTAGGGGGGGCACAATGGCTGCAAAACTGATCGTGCGGGTGCAAGCCGACTTGTTGCCACTGCTGGCGAACAAGGATGGCACGACGACTACCCAGATTGGCTTGCGGGTTTCGGCGCTGGTCGACCTCCCGGTAGGCGCCGCCTTGACGGTTACCCCGCGGGAACTGCTGCCAGATCTTTGCCCGTGGCACTGGCTGCCTGCGGCCCCGAACCTGCAGCCTAAATGGAACCCGCACGACCCCGAAGCATGGCGGCTGTTTCGGCTGGATGGCGCCGCGCCGGTCGAGATCACGGCCAAGTTGCCTGCTCCTGCCAAGCTGGATCCAGGGCTCAACGGAGACTTCGCTTCCGCCCTCGAGCAGACGCTCGGGCTCATTGTCGACGAAGGTGCGGAAGCCGCAATCTGCCTGCCGCCGGGCGATCAGCCGATCGAGCACCGCACCGTGTTCGGCATGGTTGAGAGCCTCACAGGATTGCCACACCCAGTGCCAGCCGGCCTGCGCGTGTTCACCGTGTTGTCGGTGGCCGAGGATCTCTCGGCCGTCCGCATGATTGCCATCCCGCGCTTCCTTCTCCCGGGTGGAGGCAGCTTCGATATCGACAACGTCACCTTTGTCGATATTGACCCGACGGGAGTGATTACCGCCGACGCAGCACTTGTCGATGCATCGAGTTGGGCCAATTCAGTACAGTTCCAGCTGCGTGCCAGCCTCGCAATGTTGGAGATGACGCGGACTGCCGGTGCGGCGCGGCTTGTCGATTTGTCCAAGCTCTCGATCGGGCTCAGCGCACAGGATTCCGAAACCGGTGACGAGGACTATGCCGCCCATCTGCCGGCGCGGCTGGCCGAGGCAATCGATCCGGCGGCACGCCTCATCAGTGCGTTCGATGGTGTTGTGGAGGGTCTTCGCGCGAGCCAGGATGCCGCTGATCAAGACACATTCGCGCAGCTTAGAGCGGATCTGGCAGTTGTGGCGGACGGCAAGCCTTCGGCGGTGATGACGCTTCTCAACGCCATGACTGTGAACGTGTTTCGGCCAATGTCGCGGGCGTCGGAAGCCGTACCAGCTGTAGCGATTTCCCGGTTCTGCACATTAGCCCGGGAGCGCGCGGCGGATGGCTCGCGCACTGCGGCCGCCCAAAGCGCCGGTCAGATCTTCCTTCGCATGCTCGACCGCGATGAAAACGCCAATGGTACCGTCCCCGACCCTGTGCGAGCGCCGCTCATGTCCTACGCGCGCCTCGCCTCCACAGTCGGCATGACGCCCGAGGAAATCGCGCGAGTTCCTAAGGAACAATCGGCCGTGGACACGGAGGCCGGTCTTCTGGAATTCGTGCAGGGCCATTGGCTGGCGCCGCTCGGCGATGCTCCCTACGTTTCACGCCCGGTGGCGGCAGGCGCGCCGCGCCAACTTACAACCCAGTTGGTGAGCGCGCCAACGGTCGGGCCAGCGATGCCGATCGTCACGACGCCCGAGGCAGTGCTCGATGCCGGCATGCTGAGCTCGCCTGGCCCGCGTTTCATTCTGAAGCTTTCTAGAACAGGCGATACGGCTCAGCTGTCAATCGGCGCCACCAAGCTACGGTTTGAGCGCACCTCCGATGCCTTGGTCACCGTGAGCGCGAATGGCGGCGCGCCGATCGATGTGGCTGTACAGGGCAATGTCGCACTGATCTTCGCTCTTGCCTTGTCATCTGATCGGTCGAACCTTGTGGTGAGCTTTGAGGCGACCGGGCAGTCCCTTAACGTGCTGGCGCCGGACCTGGCGCGCGCGCCATTCTCGATCACGCTTGAAGCCGTGGCCGGCGCTGTCGGCGACTTCCAGCCGCATCCCGCGGAGCCCGCCTATGCACAGCGCTTCGCCGACGCGCTGACCGCGCAGGGTGTGCGCACGGAGCTGTCGCTCGCTTTCGCTGGCCCCTACCTCCCAGGTATCCTCGCCGGCCGGCAGGATTGGGCGAATGAGACCTGGCCCCCCTCGACCGATGGCTTTGCTCAGGCTATTCGCGATGGCGTCGCCGCGCTCGTGCAACCACTCTACACACAGCTATCGGCGACGGTCGCCAATCCAGCGTGGCTTACCCTTCTGATGACGAAGGTGATCAGCAAGGCGCGTGATGATGCCATGAAGCTCGCTGCCGCGGCCGTGCCGACGGCCACGCTTGAGCGCATCACCATGGATGCACCACCGCTTGTGGTCCGCATCGACCAGTTCCAGGATTTCGGAACTGAGGATGCGTGGGGACGACTTGCCGGCTATGGCGCACTGCTTGGCCGCACCACGGCACGTCCAAGCCAGGGCACCGCGCCCCAGGAATGGTGGACGCTCAACACGGCCGAGCTGCTCGCGGTGGCGCCTAAGCAGCCCGATATGCCAAAATCGGTCGGACTAGTCGACCCCGTGGCGATCCAGGTCGGGCAAGGCGGCGGCGTTCGCCAGAGCCTGCTTTCGTACAACAATCGTTGGCTCGCAACGGGTCTGCTGTCGGATACAATCCAGAATGACGCGCACGACCAGCCCATCAGCCCGCGCCGTCCGGAGCGACTGGAGCCGCCATCGGCCAAGGCGGGTTATACGCTCCCGGCACTGTCGTTCGGCTATTCCTTCTGGGTCCTGCCTTTTTTGATCGGGCATGGCGGCGTGTTGCCACTATGGCTGCGCGCGGATCCCGGCAACCCGCTTATTCGCCGCGAAGCACCGGGAAAACGCATCAATGACACGCTCTCCGATGCGGTCGGCGACGCCCGGTCCAAAGCCTATTTGCGTACCCGCCCGATCGGTGTGCCACGGTTGGTCGAGACGCCAGGCAAGCCGGCGCTTCCCGCTGTGCCACAGAACGTTCCGCCCCTTGCTGCCGAACTGCCAATCCGCCCACCGCCCATAACGTTGGAGCCAGGCCAGTCCGCGATGTTTTTTCGCGATGTCTCAGGGCAACGCGGCATAATATCGTGGCAAAGACCGGCCGAGGGCGAACTGACCGGTTTCCGGGTGTCTTTGGGCGATGTGTGCAAACCAGGCTCGACCTATGACAGCAAACGAACCGCCGTCGCCGAACTCGAGGTGATCCTTTGGGGGACCAAAGGCGACAGCATGTCGCCCGAGCCACTATGGCAAGACAAGTTCAACAATGTCGTCAATGACTTTCGTTTATCTCTGCTCATCGACAGTGACGGCACCCAAATCATCAGCCGCACCGAACGACAGCAGGAAGTGCCCGCCCTCGCCGAAGATGAAGGGCGCTTCGATGTGACATCTGCGTCTTCGAAATGGGGCGATTGGCATGACATGTTCGTGGAGGTAGCAGTCCCGCAAACGGGTGCCCCCGTGCAATTCGAACTTCCGGTAGTTGTCGAGATTCAGCGAGGCAAGAACGACGATCTTGTGCTGGTCGATTCTATGGTCAAGGGCAAGCCGCTGATCGCGCCCGAGGCCAGCCATCGGTCCCGGGTCATAACTCTTTTCGACCAAATCAATCACGCCATCAAGAAAACCGTGCCTGCCGCGGTGACCTTTAGGCGGCCAGGGATCGAGTTCGGTTCTTTTGAGCGCTGGATCAATCCGGCCTTGATCGAGACCACTGGCGGCCCGGAAAAACACAAGACCGCAGTCTACAAGGCGCTCAACAAAGCCTACGCGCTGTCGACGCGCGAGCCCCAACAAACTGGCGCGAGGCCAGAGGTGAGCTTTGAGGATCCCGCAGTCACGGCGTTCTGCTTCGAACTCGTCGAAGTCTTCCCGCGCCAGCAGGCGATCGGCATGGGGGTGACGGCGCCCATCACCGGCGACGGCGTCTTCGCGCCGGACATGGGCAGCGTGACGTCCGGCGACGGGCGGCTGGCGATAGTCGAATTCGGCTATGAAAATGCTGCGAAACTCGTGTCCTCGCAAAACGGTGTGAAGGCCGTGCTGCGGCCAGGACGCATATATGAGTTGCGCAGCTATGCGGTGGTTGCCGGTGGCAAGCAGGATTTCTCGCCGTTCCAAACTCTTGAGCGGCTTTCTGATCCTGTCCGCGCCACGCTGCGCAGGGTCAACATTGGTGGCGCCGACTATCTCCTGGCTTCGCCGAACGTCGTGACCATCGAGGTGGCCACGACCGATTTGCCGGCGGTCTATGAAAAGTCCGGCTGGTCGATTGATTCACGATTGATCGTCGTGGACCGTCCGCCCACCCAACGCGAAGACACGGCGCGAATCTACCTTCCGCTTGGCCTTGCCGATCCAACCTCCCAGAAGGAAGAACGCTATCGCATGACGCGCTATGCCGCGACGGCATCGCTGTATTCGCAGCGTTGGAGTTGGCGTGGACACCCGCAGGCTGAGGTCGCCGCCACGCCCGCGTCCAATTCGCTGCTCAACGGCGCCTGGACCCGGGCGCTTGCGGAGACGGCATTCACAGGGCGACGCGACGAGGATGTCGGTGATATCATCGTGCGTCGGCTGGAGAAGGCTCACATCTATGGCGGGCGAGGCAATCTGAGCGAGTCCTTGCCCACGCCCCCGTCGACCGCCATCTTCACCAAGGCGCTGGATTGGCGAGCCGGGCTCAATTTGTGGCGTTTCGGCTTTTCGTTGACCAGTCGCTATGCACCGCTATTCCCGCGCCACCTGTCACCGGAAAAGCTCGCGCATCTTGGCCCGAACGGCGCGGCTTGGGCCGTTCAGGCCCTACCCGACCGGCCAAGCGCGAGAACCATTGCGCGACCCGGTCTCGCGCTTGTCCTGCCACTCACCGAACCGCTAATGGCCGGCGGCGCGACGCCGCCGCTGCTGGCGCTGTTCAACGAACGCGTTTACGCCAACTTCAATCTTGCGGACGGCATAGACGTGGCGGTCGATGTGGCGCGCCATCCCTTTACGGTGGTTGAGCAGCAAGCAGAACTGAAAAGACTTAAAGACGAGGATCCGAACAAGTACGCCGATGCAATCCGCGACCTGGAGCATCTGCTGGCCGGCCATATCTCGTCACCGACGGATACGCTGAAGCATTGGCAGGAATTCGGGCCCGACCCCATCCGCACCGGTGGCGCGCATGACGGAAGCCCCATCTTGCTCAGAACAGATGGCCCGCTGGGCTATACCTTCGATGCCGAGACTGAAGCGGGGCGCTTTGACCATGCCGGATTGCTGATATCCCCGGTAGCTCAGGGCTATCAGCCCTGGTCGATGATCAAGTTGCGCTTCCGCCGCCTTGAGGCACCCGAAGCTCTGAGCGGCTACAAGGCCGTCCCTATCTCGCCGGCAGACGTCAGCGTTCCGCTGGCCGGGCACCGGTTTCCCGCCGCAGATGGCGCGACACCGATCGATTATGAGGGCCTGCTGGTCGAGGTCGCGGCTCTCTGGGAGGGTGATGAGGCAGAGTTCGCTCTATCGCTGGGCAGTTTCCAGGCGCCAGATGGCTCGGCGGTCGCTGTCGACCCTACCGTCACCATTGCGGTCTCCCGCCAGCGGGGCAATTTGACCATCGCCGCTAGGACCTGGCTCGGCGAGGCCGGGACGACCAGCGTTGCAATCTCACCGCAAGAGACTGCAGCGCTGCGCTTGGTGGTATCTGGCCGCGAGCGGCCAGAGGGAGTCGACACATGGACGCCGCAAGGAGATGTGGCGATCAAAGTGCGAATTGGCGATACACAATCCGGCACGGATGTGCTCGAGCGGCTCGACCGCGATCACTGGCTGGCGGTCAACTGTGTGCCGCTCAGTGGAGCTCAGCCGCTTGACGGCAACGCGACCGTTGCGGCGAACATCCGCAACACTGTTCGCAGCGGCAAACCAGAGGCGGCGCTCAAGCCGGTGCGCCTCTCTTCATTCACCCCGTCTGTATGGTGCCAATTTGCCGAGTCCATGTCGGTACTCGCCGCAACGCTCGGCCAAGACGAGCAGACGCGCCACATCTCGATTGGCGAACTTCTAGCGAAACCGGTGATCGACACCGCAGGTATGACAGGCCTCGCATTGAGCCTGGCGTCGGCCCCGGGCGATAAGAGTCCGCCCTCTATCCGCTCGCTGGCGACGAGCCTGACCACGGATGTCGATGCGCAGGTCGACCAGATACTCCTGGCGGTTGTGACGCGCTACGTCACCGATGCCTTTGCTCGACTTCGTGAACGACCGGTTGGCGTGGTTCACCTCACCGACACCGAGAACCGGCCGTTGCGCGGCACGGGCAATTCACCGTTTGTCATAGCGCTTACCTCCGACAAGACTGCGGAAGCGTGGTGGGGCGACGAGGTCAAGCCGATCCAGCGGGGCAATGGCGGCAGGCTGCGTTTCCTGCGGATGCTAGTCCCCCGCTCTCGCGAACTTGGCGGGTTTGGTCAATCGACGACGCGACGGCTCAGTGATCTGTTCAGCCAGTCGCTTCTGACACCCGACGACCTTAATCCAGCCGATGCCGCCGGGCAGATTCTCGGCATTTCGCAGCCGATCGAGTGGCGGTGAGGGCTATAGCTCGTCCACGACCGACAGTAAGATCTTGATGCACGATCACATTACCGTGCCGCGCGTTAGTCTAGGCGCGGGGACAAACGACAAGCGGCGCTACGGCGATTGCTGTGAAGACCAAAGGGTAGCGGCGGGAACATCTTAGCCCGGCCAAGGTCCGAGCTCCAGACACTCCGCTACTGAAAGGCAAGGTCCACGGAGCAGCCATGCTTCGAACTGTCTCCCTCGTCACAAAACAAATTTATCTTCTGACCTGGACCAACACTCATCGAGGCGACTCCGCATGTAAAATACAGTTTAACCATCCTATACTTAACAAGGCTGTTGCAAATCCCTTGTAAGTCGGGCAAAATAACGCTGGAGGGATTGTTTGTATTTCTTTTAATTGAGAGGCGACCGTGATGCGTGATGTTCGCGCCACGAATGCGTTTGCGGCTTTGATTTGGCTTTGTGCCTCATGCGTTGCTAGCGCAAGTGGCCCTGGAGGGCCATATCCAGCAATCGGCAGCCTAGAAGCCTGTCCTGCGGAATCCAATGCTGTCAAAATCGACAAGGCAGTTGCACCGGACAGTGTCAATCCGGGCTGGCCGCTTAATTGTGAGTTCTGAAATGGGGGGATGCACTATGCCGGATAGTGAGGACAAAGTTGTCGACAATCCAACTTTCCTGGAACACATCAAATTTTTCTTTGAAGCCATAGATGTGGATCATATGGCGCCGCGTGGCGTCGATCTCGCCACCTACGACGGGGTAAAGGCAAACGCCACCTCAATCTACTCCCAGACCAAATCCGGATCGATGCCTCCGGAACCGGAAAGGCGTTGGTCGCAGAACCACGTCAAAACGTTCAAGAACTGGATCAGTGGCGGATTTCCGATGGGAAACGCGCCAGCGAAGGTCCTGAAGACAATGTCCAGTTTGGCGGCAACCGCCGGCGGGGCGTTCCGACGCGATGCCGAGAACATGTCGAAGGAAGAAGTTGAAAGACTCGCACTAGCCTTTCGGACGATCATGGAGCGTTCGCCAGACCATCCGCAGAGCTATTTTGCGCTCGCTGATATTCATTGGTTTCCGACACCGGTAAACTGCCTTCATCATGAAGAGCGATACAATCCCTGGCACCGCATTTTCATCGACCGCTTCGAGGCGGGTCTCCAGTCGGTTCCAGGGTGCGAGGATATCAAGCTGCCCTATTGGAACGTCGTCCGTCAGCCGCTAGCGTGGATGTTTCAGCCGCCGTTCGACAGCTATACGTTGCAACGCGACGCTGCGCCACAGTACCCCGCCGGCACGGCGACAAAACGGCACTCCGCCAAGAAAATCCATGCCGAGATGGTCGATCGCGATGTCGAGGGAACCATAAAGGGCGCGCTAGATTCCCCGACGTTTGAGAGTTTTACCCAGCAGATCGAGCAAGCGCACGACGACGGGCACGTGTCGTGCGGTCCTGCGATGCAAACACCCGATATCGCGGCCTTCGATCCGATTTTCTGGCTCTTCCATTGCAACTGGGAGCGCATGTGGTGGGCATGGCAGCAGCGCCACCAAGCCGTGTCGCTTGAAGACTTTCGCAAGACGCTCAGCATCCCGGACATGGATTGGCTGGATGTAGCTCCCTTTAACGAACTGAAACCGTTCACGGAAACAGCTGCTCAGGCGATCGACGCGTCGAAGTACGCCTATGAGGATCCGGCGGCGTCGCTGTTCAGCACCTTGGCCAGGGTCGCGCGAGGCAACATCTCGGCCGATCAGTCGTTCAGCATCCCGCGCAAGTCCAGGCTCTCCATTCGCGTGAAAAGCATAGCACGCCTGGCCATATCCGGCAGTTTTGAGGTCCAACTCCTTGCGGACGGCAAGAGAGTTGCGCGGCACGCCTTTTTTCAAGGGACCGAACCGAACAAATGCCCAAGCTGCGTGAAACGCGAGACCGTTAACGTCGACCTGAGGGCCAATCGTTCGGACGTGGCCGGCAAGAAGCTCGAGGTACGCATCGAGGTGCTTGGCGCGAAAGGCAAGGACCGTGTGCTGGCCTTAAGCGAAGTCGGAAATCCAACGATCAATATCCGGGAATTGCTCGTCGCCGAGTAGGAAGGGCCTCCAGTGAAACTTGGAATTCCTGTTTATGAAGGCGTCAATCTTTTGGACACTGCCGGCCCGCTCGAAATGTTGGGTCGACCGAGCGCGATTGTCGCCCTTGGCTCATACCCCTTAAGGAAGTGATGCCGTGTCCGTCAATTTGGGGGCCGCTTCACTGGTCATGACGACCTACTCTCGCCCTCCGACATCAAGAAATGACCCCTCCACCTTTCCGAGAACACGCTTCATAAACTCGCCGGTCCTCATGTTCAGATTGCCGGTCCGCGAACCCATAGGTCTTCGGGAACCCGCAAACATGTGCTCTTGAAAGACATAGACTGCCTCCGAAGTCACTTCGCCGTAATCTCCGTCCGGAGTGCCGACGTAATACCCTATATATCCGCGAGGTCACGCTGCAACTCTAAGACGGCGCCTGCTACCTGCTTTGCTTCACGGTCGACGCGGCGCGAGCAGCGGACTTCCCAGCGCTGGGGTCGTTTCCTTGGCGGACCTCTGCCAGCCAATCCTGGGCGATCTTCCGTGCCTGCTCGACGGCCAGTTCTCCGAAGCGTCCGATGGCGGGCTTTCGGCGAACTCCGGAGTTGGTTTGATATTGGAGCATGAAGGTCTTGCGCCCCGCTGGCGTGACCTTCAGCAAGAATCCGGGTACGGTCGTGTCGCGGAGTCTGGTCCCTCGGGATTGCGGCATCCACTGCGGTCTTGGTGAGCCTGATTTTGGCCATCTGTCGTCTCCGAATCTCAAAAATTCTAGGAGCCGAATAGGGACTCAGGGGGTCGGCTCCCGGTTACTGCCGAAAACCATGGAGAAGGTGGACGACCCCACGATGCAAGACAAGTCCTTGATCGTAGTAGGTTTTCGCGATCTTACTTGCGTTCGGCGAGGTTCAGCATAGCCGCTTCTGGACGGCTCAAAATCAGGCTTCGTCTACCTTCGACACGGGCAGTAAGAGTGTTGAAAGTCAAAGGGTTAGAGTTGATCGACTCACAAGTTTTTGATTGTTCGTCTGCTGTCTAGGTGCAGCATGAGGGCGTCGGGAAATTGTGAATCGGTGTTATTGCGGGTGTGGCGGAACTGGTAGACGCGGCGGATTCAAAATCCGTTTCTGGTGACAGAGTGTCGGTTCGAGTCCGACTACCCGCACCAATTTATCTTGATGCTGTAAACTCCCAGCTGATTTTTCTGATGCGAGATCCGGCTTGCCGATGATCTCCAACGCGCATTGCGAATGGCAGCTTCGCGGATGATATCGGTCATAGAGGCCTCCGTTTCGGTGGCCCAGAAGCGGACTTGCGGCGTCGAATTGCGAAATGACCTGCTTGTCGAAACGATCTGCGCACCACCTTCTATCGTATTTCAGATCGTCATAGGCGCAGACGTTTCCTTCGCTCATTAGCGATCCGGAATGTTGGATGGACGCGTGCCAAGCTGAGGAAGTCACCGTCGTTTTGCTCAGAAGTTAGCCAAGATCCGCACGCGTTGCGTGGTGCGATTCAACCGCCCGATTTGTTCACGAGTAGCGGAATAATCCGGTCGCTTTTGGCCACCGCAGGGCGGCCGGAGGCGGCATAGGGAAAGCCGAGCGGGTCCCAGTTTTGTAGCTTCGCTAGGCTTCGCGATGGCAGGGACTAGCTCTCCTTCGCCTCGCGACCTGAAACTTCCGCGATGAAGATCCTGAAGAACACAGGGGGAAGGTGTTCCGCGTTCGAGGACGTGGCCGGCTTGTGCGCACCTGGCTCCCACCACTCAGCGTGCTTGCTCAAGACCGACCAGGCGTGATCGCGCTCCACATTGTGTCCGATCCGATCGGGGAGTTCCTCATAACGGCCGTTGACGATCACGCTTCTCCAACCCCGCCCTTTGCCGCGTTCGTCGACCTGGACCGACACGAGCGGATTAGAGCGCATCCACTCGATTTTCTTGCCCAGCATAGAAAAGGCATAAAGGTGGTTGTCCGAATGAGCGTAGTGGAATGGGACGATATAGGGCTGCCCATCCTTCGCGCAGGCCAAGCGACCGACTCGGTTGGCCGTCAGTATCCTAGTGCATTCCAGAGCGGAAAGCGTACGGATGAGCATTGGTTAGGCTCCTGCTTCAGCCGCCTGACTTCGGCACCAGCAGCGGAATAATCCGGTCGCTTTTGGCCACCGCAGGGCGGCCGGAGGCAGCATAGGGAATGCCGAGCGCGTCCCAGGTCTCGACCAGCGCATCCTGCAATTCGGCGATCAGCGCATCCGAATGGAACGGCGTCGGCGTGAT